>JAUNLB010000100.1 GCA_030532485.1 Pseudoclavibacter sp. | reverse complement strand
CGGCAGCCGGCCGGCGTCGACGAGCGCGTCCGTCCCGGCCGCCTCCAGCTCGGCCAGGAGGTGCACGAGCCGCTCCCAGAAGGCCCCCGCCCCGCGGGCCGCCCCCAGGCTCGTGAAACCGGGGACGACGCGGCGGTCCGGGGCGAGCGGGAGGGACTGCTCCCGCAGCATGCCCGCCTCCAGTCCGTCCCGCAGCGAGGCGCCGAGCAGCGGCAGCAGGCCCCGGTCGTGGGGGAGCTGGCCGCGGAAGCGGCCGGCCAGGACGGCGCTGGTCGAGCTCGGGTCCGCCTCCACCAGGAAGACGGGCCGCGGCCAGCGCTCGGCCAGCGCGAGCAGCGTCGCGCTCTGCCCGGGGCTGTGCCCGGCGCTCGCGAAGGTGCAGATCGACACGTCCCCTCCTCGCCCCCTCCTCAGCCGTCCGCGGCGTCCAGCACGAGTGCGACCCGCCCCGTCGCGGCCCAGGAGGCCAGCTGGGGGCCGAGCCCGGCGGGCACCTGCACGTCGACGACCGTCACCCCGGTGCGCTCGTCGCTGCGGACGGCGCGCACCTCGGCTTCGACGGTCGGGATCTCGTCCGGCTCCGGCACGACGCCGTCCGCGCCCGGGGTGAGCACGATGCGGGCGGTGGAGCCGGGCGCGAGCGGGTGGCTCGGCAGCTGCTCGGACGCCAGCGGGATCCCGACGATCGCGGTGCCCGGACGGACGAGGGGCTCGGGGGCGACGGCCTCCTCGGTCAGCATCGACCCCGCGGGCAGCGGGACGACGGCCACCTGTCCGGCGATCTCCTCCAGCCGCTCGGCCGGCACGCCCGCGTGCGGCTGGCCGCCGGCGATCGCGATGGTGCCCAGGTCCGCGGCGGCGATCCTCTGGCCGAAGGCGATGTGCGTCGTGGCGACCAGCACGTGCCGCGTTCCCCCGGCGCTCGTCAGCACGGCGTAACTGGCGAGCCCGGACAGCAGCACCAGGGCGAGCCCCAGGGCGACCAGCATCGGCCGCCGCCGGCGCCTGGTGGGCGGCGGAGCCCCGGTCGGCCCGTCGGGCGACGCGCTCGCGCGCGGGGACTGGGGGCGGAGCCCGCCCCGGCTGCCTTGGAAAACGTTCATCATGCCCCCCGGGTCACGATGTCGATGCCCCGGATGCGGCGCACCCGGTGCGAGCACTATAGCCGGACTTTGCTAATTTATGAAAGAGTCTCAATAAAGAATCCCTGTTCATGTGCGTGTCCCTCGGGTTTTTGTCGTGGTCACCAGCGCCCGTTTCGATCGATCTCCGCCCGCACCGCCGCCTGCATTCTGCGACGGATGCGGTGGGCTCGTCGCTGCAGGGAGGCGGGGTCGACGCCGAACTCGCGAGCCAGGCGACTGCGATCCCGAAGGTCGCCCAGCTCGACGGTCGCGAGCACCCGGGCTTCCCGGCGATCGATCACGCCCTGTTCCAACGCCCAGTCGAAGACCTCCGCCAGTTCCCGGGCGGCCTCGTCGGCCCCGCCGCCCCGCTCGTGCTCCAGCAGCTGGAATCCGTCCGCGTCCACGGGCTCCTCGCGGCGCTCGACCAGCAGGGCGTGGGAGCGGGTGACGATGCGCAGCGCGTCCAGCGCCAGGCGGCACAGCAGCCCCGTGCCGTCCGCCGGTGCCGAGCGCACGGCCTCCCACATGGCTCCGAGCGCGATCGCCTGGGCGTCCCGCCGGGGCAGCGCGTGCAGGCAGCGGCTGCTGCGCGCGATGCGGACCACGCGCGGCAGCATGAGGACGAGCAGCAGCCGCTCCGAGGGGCCGTGCCCGCTCTGCGCGAGCCGCAGCAGCTCGCCCACGATGCGGTCCCGCTCCGCGCGCCCGGCGCCGCGGATCCGCGCGATCAGCTCGCCGCCCCGGCAGCGGCCCAGCTCTCCGTACTCCTCCGCGCGCTCCGCGTGCCGCGCCCGCCAGTCCTCGCTCAGCTCGGCGATGCACGATCGCGCCCCCGTGACGGTCCTCATGGTCGGCTCCTTTCCTCCGGTGCGCCGACCACGCTCCTCGGCGGGTCTGCGACGGATTCTGGAACGACGCGCCCGGGCGTCGCCGGAATTCTGGAACGAATCTCCGGATCCGCCCCGACACGCCGCATCCGGCCGGGCGGATGTCCGGATCGGGCGCCCCCGGCGGCCCTACTCCCGGTGAAGGCGGAGAGCCGGACGGGAAGGAGAAGGGCCATGCAGGATGCGGCGAGCGACGGCTCCCGGGAATCGGGGAACGGGAGGGGGCGACCGTGCGCCCGCGTCTGAGCAGGCCCGCCCGCGGGGCGTCGGGCGGAGGAACCGGACAGGGTTCCCCGCCCGGCGCCGGCGCGGTGCGCACGAGCGGCTGGACCGCGGGCCGCGCGCTCGCGGCCCGCGCCCAGACGCTGCTCGCCTGGAGCGCGGTCTGCTGCGGTCCGCTCGCGCTGGCGGCGGCGCTCACGGTCCCCGCCCCCGCGCCGGAGACCGTGCAGGCGGAGCCGCCGCAGGCGCGGCTCAGCCCCGCCCAGCAGGCGGCCGGGGCCCACGCGCTCGGTTTCGTCGGCGCGTGGCTGACGGCGACCCGGGACGATCCGGCCGGGCTGGAGGCCTATCTGGGCCCCGTCCAGGTGCAGAGCGCGCAGCCGCAGCGCTACCGGGACCTCGCGGTCGCCTCGGTCGAGCCCGACCGGTCCGGCGCCACCGTCTCGGTCGTCGTCACGGCCCTGCTGCTCGAGGCGGCGGGGCCGGGGGAAGAAGCGCCGGGGCAGGGCGAAGCGGAGCAGGAGGCCTCGGGCGCGTGGCGCAGCCGATACTTCCAGGTCGCCGTCGCCGTCGCCGATCCGGGGCTGCGCGTGCTCGGCATGCCCGCGCAGATCGCCGCCCCGCCCGTGGCGGAGGACCCCGCGCCCCCGTCCCGGGAGCTCGGCGACGCGCCGGAGCTCGCCCAGGCGGTGCAGCTGTTCCTGAGCGCCTATCTCTCGGGATCCGAGGAGCTCGAGCGCTTCACGTCGCCCGACAGCGGGATCCGGGCGATCCGGCCCGGCCCCTACGCGGCGGCGAGCCTGCGCGGCCTGTCGGCCGCGAGCGGCCAGGACCCCGAGCGGGCGAGCGAGGTGCGGGTGCTCGCGCTGATCGACGCGCAGGCCGCGAACGGCCGGGTCGACGCCATGAGCTACTGGCTGAGACTGCGGGTGCGCGACCAGCGCTGGGAGGTCGTCTCGATCGATCCGGGTCCCGTCGCCGGGGAAGGCGGTGCCGCATGACCGGCCACGAACTGCTCCTCGCCCTGGCGCCGGCCGCACCGCTCGCGGGGGGCTTCCTGGACTTCGTGAACGGCAAGCTCGGCGATCTGAGCGCCACCGTCCGGGCCTTCGTCTCGGTGGTGGCCGTCGTCATGTTCGTGATCGTGGCGGTTCGAAGCCGTCTGCAGCTGGCGCCCACCGTGCTCGCGCTGCTGGGGGCGGCGGCGATCATCTGGCTCGCCAGCGGCGGCGGCCTGGAATGGTTCGCGGGCCTGCTCGGCCGGGAGTTCGGCGGTTCGGCATGAGCGGCCGCGCGGACGCGCCCGAGGAGACCGCCCGCTTCTACACGCGCTCCCGGCGCTTCCCCCTCATGGTGGGGCGCCTGCCGGAGGGGACCCGGATCTGGGGCGGACCGTACACCTTCGGCCAGCTCGGGCTCGGAGTGGCCGCCTTCGGGCTCGCCGCCGCCTCCCGCGAGCTGTGGAGCACCGGCGGGGTCCTCACGGACCTGCTCGCGGTGATCGGCGTCGGCTGGGGCGCGGCCTTCCTGGGCCGCTCCCTGCCCTCCGGTGGCATGCACCCCGTCGTGGCCGCGGGTGCCGCCGTGCGAGCGCTGACCGCGCCGCGCGCAGGCAGCTACCGAGGCCGGCCCCTCTCCCCGTCGCGCCCGCACCTCGTGCGCGGCGGGAGCACGGCTCCGTGCGGGCGCGGCGCCACGCATCGCGCTCTTCCCCGCGCGCTCCGGCCGCGCCCGCACGGTCGGACCGCGCCGCCGGAGCCGCGCTGCACCGGGGCGGCCCCCGCCGGGCTGCGGCTGCTCGCGGAGGCGGCGGGCGGCGCTCCGGCGCACGGAGCGGCGGAGTGATCGCCATGCGCGCGCCCGCGCACTGCATCGTCCGCCACCTCATGTGGACCCGCTCCGGGGTGGTGTGGGCCAGCTGGCGGCTGCGGGGCACCCCCTACGGCTACGCCTCCAGCTCCGCGCGGCGCGCGGCCCGGCTGCGGCACCAGGCGCTCCTGCGCTCGTTGCGGGGCGAGGCGCTGCTGCTCGGGCTGTGCGCCCAGCAGGACCCCGTCTCGATCGCCGAGCGCATGCTGGCCGGGGTCCGCGTCTCGGAGCACCGGGACTGGGCCGAGGAGGTCCTGCTCACCCTGGACGCCCTGGCCGAGGTGCCGGTCGGCGAACGCGCCTTCTGGCTCAGCGTGCCGCTCGCCGGCACGGACCTGCGCCAGCGGGCCCGTTGCGCGCTGCGGGCCGCCGGGACCCGGCTGCGCGTGTCGCTGGCCCTGCCCCGGCGGCTGCCGGACCCGGACGAGATCGACGAGGCGCTCGCGGCCGCCTCGCGGGTGGAGGAGGCGATCCCCGCCGAGTTCCAGGCCCGTCCGGCGGGCGCCGCCGAGCTCGTCTGGATGGCCGTGCACGCGCAGCAGCGGGGCCTGCGCATCGACGCGGAGACCCCCCTGCCGCCCGAACGCGCCCCGCGCGACGGGCGGACGGTCCCGGCCGGGCGGCCGACCATGCCCTGCGAGCTGCCCGATGCGGTGCTCGACGAGGGCGGCCGCAGCGACCGGCCCGCCGGCCCGGCCGGATGGAACCCCTTCTCCCGCCGCTACCTCAAGATCGCCTCCCCCGGCGCCGAGGCGGCCTCCTATCAGGTGCTGCTCGCGCTCACCGGCACGCCGAAGGGCGGCTGGGCGGTGCCCGGGGTGGAGTGGCTCGCGCGCGTGGACGACTTCGAGTTCCCCGTGGACTGGGCGGTGCGCCTGCAGATCGCCAGCGGCAGCACGGTCCGACGCCGCAACAAGTCCGCCGAGAACACGCTGCGCGACCAGATCCTCCAGCAGCATCCGGACGAGGGCCCCGGGATCGTGGACGGCGCCGGGCACCTGAGCGAGGTGGCCGAGTCGCTGCGCTCCTACGCCGACTCCCTGGCCCGCTCCGAGCGGGAGGTCGAGGTGCAGGCGACGACGATCCTCGCGGTGGCCGGGGCGGACGCGGCCGAGGCGAATCTGCTGGCCACGACGGTCCGGCAGCGCTACGCGCTCGGCGAGTTCGTCTTCGACCCGCCGCTGGGCGGCCAGGAGGCCCTGTGGTGGGCCATGCAGCCGGGCGTGCCGAGCGAGCGGATCGTGCGCGAGCTCGCCCAGATCACGACCGGGCGGGAGTTCGCCTCGGCCGTGCCGCTGGCCTCCACCGAGCTGGGCGACCGTCGCGGCATCCGCCTGGCCGAGAACATCACCTCGGGCCGCCGCGCCCCCGTCTTCCTGGACCCGGAGGGCACGATCCAGGCGGACCGCAGCGCGAGCATCGGGATCGTCGCCGAACTGGGGGCGGGCAAGTCGTACGCCCTGAAGAAGATCGCCGGCGACGTGCTGGACCGGGGCGGGCGCGTGTTCATCATCGACCGGACCGAGGCGCGCGAGTACGCGCGCTTCGCCGACTCCCTGCTGCCGGGCCGGACGACGACCGTGGACCTCGTCCGGCCCCGGGTCTCGCTCGATCCGCTGCGGATCTTCGGGGCTCGGGAGGGCAGTCGGCACGTGCAGTCGCTCTTCGCCGCGATGCTCGGGATCCGGCCCCGCCAGGAGCTGGGCGTCGAGCTGTCCCGGCTGCTGTCGGCCGAGCGGCTGCAGGCGGAGGGGATCGAGGGTCTGGCGGGCCTTCGGGCCTCCCTGCGCGGCGACGGGGCCGCGGGTCGGCTGCGCGGGCTCATGGACACGATCGCCGAGAAGGACCTGGGGCGGGTGCTGTTCGATCCGGAACTGCCGGCCCTGGAGCTGGGACGGCGGGCCATCATCCCGCTCACCGCCGGGCTCGCGCTGCCCAGCGAGGCCGAACTGGCCAGCCGGCACCTGTTCGAGGAGCTGCCGCTGGAGAAGATCTTCGGCCGCGCCGTCTACGCCTTCCTGACGGGGCTCGCGCGGCAGATCTGCTTCACCACCGAGGAGTTCGCCCTGTTCTGCGCCGACGAGTGCCACCACATCACGATCTCGCCCGAGGGCAGGGCCCACGTGCTCGACTTCCTGCGAGACGGGCGCAAGCACAACGCCGCGGCCGTGCTCGCCTCGCACGACCCCCAGGACTTCGGGGACGTGCGGGCCCGCGGCCTCATCCCCGTGCGCATCGTCATGCGGCACACGGACGCCGAGCTGGCCGGACGGGCGCTGGAGTGGCTGGACCGGGAGCTCGCGGACGACGCGGGGCTGCGGCAGGAGCTCATGGAGGACACCTCTCCAGCCGGGCCGGACGGCGCCGTGCCGCCGGAGCGGCGGGGCGAGGCGATCCTGCGGGACGCGATGCAGCGCATCGGCAGGATCCGCATCACCCCGCCGCAGCGGCCGGCCCGTCGGCTGGCGCTCTCCTCCACGCCCGCGGGCGCCGGCGGTCCGGGGGCCGGGGCGGGAGCGGAGGCGTGAGCGGCGGGGCGCGGGGCCCGGCCGCCGCCAGGGGCCTGGCGACGCTCGGCGGCGCACTGGTCGCGATCCTGCTGCTCAGCGGCGCGGGCGGCGCGCTCGCCTTCGCGCAGGGGGCCCCGAACCCCGTGGTCGGCACGGTGGAGGCCGCCGACGCCCGCGGGGTGCCCATGAGCGCCTACGCCAATCTGCCGCTCGACCGCGGGGACGCGCTCTCGGTGCACAAGGTCATCGTGTCCACCTGCACCGATCTGCTGTGGACGCTGCACCTGGGGCTGCTCGGCTTCGCCCTCGGGCTGCTGGACTGGGTGCTGTCCTTCGAGTGGCTGGAGGCGCTGCTGGTGCCCGCCGAGGCGCTCGGCGAGACGATCGGCCGGATCCTGCCGGTCTCCGGCTGGGCGCCGTTCGCCTTCGCGGTGGCGGGGCTCCTGGGCGGCGCGGCCCTGCTGCGGGGCCGGATCGGGGCCGGGAGCCTGGACCTGCTGCTCTCGGCCGTGTGCTTCGCGCTCTCGGTGTCCTTCCTCGCCGATCCGGTCGGCGCGATCGCCGGGCGCGGCCCGGAGGACCCGTGGAGCCTGCGCGGCGCCGGCCGCACGGGGACCGGGATCGCCGTGGCCGTGCTCGAGGAGTCGGGGGCCGCGCTGGGGCTGCCGGCCGCCCCGTCGGACGCCGGGATCGCCGGCACGGTGCTCGGCAGCGCCGTCATGACGAGCACGGTGGACCGGCTCGTGCGCGCTCCCGCGCAGGAGATCGCCTTCGGCGCCGAACTGGGCGGGACGTGCGACGAGGCCTTCACGGCGGCGATGCGGGAGGGCCGCAGCGCAGACGAGGTGCGCGACGCCGTCCGGGACTGCGACTCGCAGGCGGCCCGGTACATCGAGCACCCCACCATGTGGCAGCCGCTGACGGTGCTGCTGACGCTCGCCGGCTCCCTCGCGATCCTGCTGCTCGTGCTCGCCATGCTCGTGCTGCTGCTTGCCTCGGTCCTCTGGGGGCTGTGGGCGGGGCTGCGGACCGCGCTGTGGGTGCACGTCGCGATCCTGCCGGGGGCGGCCCGGGCCAGGCTCGTGCGCGCGCTGCTGGACGGCGGGGTCGCGATCGCCGCCTTCGTCTCGGCGCTCGTGCTGCTCTCGCTCGGCCTCTCGCTCGTGCTGAGCGTGCTGGAGCGCATCTCCGCGCAGGGCACGCCCATGGTGGTGCAGATGGGCTTCCTCGCGAGCCTCAGCGCCGTCGTCGCGTTCGGGCTGTGGATCGTGCACGCCCGGATGCGCGAGGCGGGCGGCGCGCTGAGCCGTCTCCTGCGGCCGCGGGAGCGGCCGGAGCGGCGGCTCGAGCGCTCGGGCCGGCCGGTCCGGGCGATGCCTCCCGCCTCGGCGGGGCGCGCGCCCGCCGCCGGTGCCACGGGCCCCGCCCTCGGGGGCCTCGCTCCGCCGATCGCGTTCCCCGTCGGCACGGGGGGCACCGCCGCGCCCGAGGAGCCGCTGCTCGGCCGTCCCCGACCGCCGCGGCCCGCTCCGCGCGACGGAGTCGAGTCGCCGGGCGGCCGGTACCCGGGGGAGGGGCCGCCGTCGGCGCCGGATCCGGCTCCGTCGGATCTGCGGGCGGGGCCCGGCCGGCCGGTCGGGCCGGACCCGCGGCCAGGAGCCGACGGCGCCCCGGCCCCCGTCGGTGCTCCCGGAGCCGTGGCCGGCCCTTCCGGGGCCGCGGGCAGTTCCCGGACTGCGCGAGAGCCCGGAGCCGCGGGCGCCGTGCCGGCTCCGCGGGCCGGGGGCGAGCGGGCGGCCGGGATGCTCGCGACCGCCGCCGCCGGGGTCGCGGCCGGCGCGCTCGCGGCCTCCCGGTCCCGCGGCGGGGCACCCGGAGGGGAGCGGAGGGGCGGCGCGGGGGGCCGCTATGCGCTGCGGATCGCGGCCGACGGCACGGGGCGCATCGAGCGGCGCTCCGGACGGCGACTCGGAGGCCGTCCGGAGGCGCCCGGGCGGGGGACGCCGTGAACGGTCCGCGGCGTCCCCTCGTCCGTCTGGTGCTCCCGGCGCGGCTGCTCGCGCTGCTGGGCGCCCTGCCGCTGCTCACCGCCGGCGGAGTCGCGCTCCTCACGGTCGCCGCGGCCTCCGGCGCCGCGGGCGCGGGCCCCCTCTGCGCGGCGGGGGGCGCCGAGCCGTCCGGGAGCGGAGAGCCGATCGCGGGCGGCGAGTTCCGGGCGGCCGACGGTCGGACCGTCGTCCTGGAGCCGCGGCACCTCCGCAACGCGCAGCGCATGCTCGCCGGGGCGGCCGCGGCCGGTGCGGACGAGCGGGCGACGCTGATCCTGTTTATGGCGGCCTTCCAGGAGTCCGGCTTCCGCAACTACTCGAACGCGGCGGCCTATCCCGAATCGCTCGGGCTCGGCGGGGACGGCGACGCGCACGACGAGGATTCGCTCGGCGTGCTCCAGCAGCGCCCCTCCATGGGCTGGGGCGAGGTGGCCGAGCTCATGGACGTGGACTACGCCGTGCGGGCCTTCCTGGGCGGTCCGGACGGACCCAACGCGGGTTCCCCGCCCGGCCTGTTCGACCTGGAGGGCTGGCGCGGGATGGGGCTCGGGCAGGCCGCCCAGGCGGTGCAGTTCTCGGCCCACCCGGAGCGCTACGAGCATTGGCGCGAGGCGGCCGGCCGGCTGCTGGCCGGACTCGGCGGCCCGGCCCTCTGCCGGGTCCCGACGGGCGAGGCCGCCTATCCGCTGCCGGCGCCCGCCCCCGTCACGGACGGGGTGGGGCCGCGGCCCTGCGAGCTGCCCCGGGCGGACGGCGGCTGCGCCCACTCCACCTGGCATCCGGCCCTCGACTTCGACGCCGCCTGCGGCACGCCCGTGTTCGCGGGACGGCCGGGCGTGGTCACGGCCGCGGCCGACGCCGTGCTCTTCGTCCAGGGCGACGACGGGGCGCTCGTGCAGTACCTGCACATGCCCGTCGCCGCCTCCCCCGTGTCGATCGGGGACCGGGTGCGGGCCGGGCAGCGGATCGGAGAGGTCGGCAACGAGGGGGCCTCCACCGGCTGCCACCTGGACCTGCGGGTGGACACGGCCGCGGCCACGGACCCGGCGGTGCGGGCGCTGCCGCGGATCGGCGCGGGGGAGCCGGGCGTGCCGCCCGGCCACTGGGCGGACCCCGTCGCCTACTTCGCGCTCTTCGGCGTCGACCTGCTGGCCGGCGGTGCGGCCGGATGAGCCGCGTGGGGGTCGATGG
>JAUNLB010000099.1 GCA_030532485.1 Pseudoclavibacter sp. | reverse complement strand
TCCTCCTCCCCCGTCGACTCAGCACACGCAACAGCACGCGAGCCCCGCCCGGAAGCGGCGCTCCGGTGCCGCACGACCCCACCGAGGAACCAAGCCGAAGATGATCCCCACCCCCCGACGGATGCTGCGGAGGACCGCAGCGAGCCTCCTGGCCGCCGGCCTCGCACTGGGAGCCCTCTTCACGGCGGCAGCGCCCGCCCAGGCGGACCCCGCCGAGCTGGGGAACGTCCGGGCCGCCCTGCTCGCCGAGCACAACGCGATCCGGGCCTCGAGCGGGCTGGCGCCGCTCGCACAGGACAGCACCCTGGACAGCTACGCGCAGAGCTGGTCGACGAGCATGGCCACGAGCGGTTCCTTCGAGCACAGCGACCTGTCCAACGTCCGCGCGCTCGACCCCGTCCGCTTCTCCGGCGCGATCGCCGAGAACATCGCCAGCGGCCAGCAGCCGGCCGAGGTGACCGAGGCGTGGCGCAAATCCCCCGGCCACTACGCCAACATCACGAGTTCGCAGGTGGACGCCGTGGGCTTCGGCTATGCGCTGACCCCGGACGGCACCCCGTACTACACCGCGGTCTTCGCCTTCACCGGCTCCACCGCCTCGAACCAGGCTCCGCCCCCGCAGGGCGCCGCCCCGGCCCAGCCTCCCGCGCAGGAGCAGCCGGCCGACGACGCGCTCCCCGTCCCCGAGGGGCAGCCCGCACAGGAGCGGCCCGCGGACGACGCCGCCCAGGCGCCCGGCGAACCGGAGGCGTCCTCTGCCCCGCAGGGCGAGGCGCCCCAGCCGGCGCCCGCCGCCGAGCCGGGCCAGGACGCCGTCCCGGAGGGCGACCGCGCCCCCGCCCCGCAGGGCGAGGGCTCCGCCCGGGGGCAGCCGCCGCAGCGCCCGAACAACCCGATCAACGACCCGCTGGCGACCACCGGCGCGGGCCCCGTCGGCATCGCCGCGGCCACGGTCGGCGCCCTCTCCCTGCTGCTGGGCGCGACCTTCGCCCTGCACCGCCGCCGTCAGCACGGCTGACCTCAGACTCCCCCGGTAACACCCCTTACCGAAGGCGCCGCCCGTTCCAGCCGGGCGGCGCCTTCACCTTTCCGCGGGGGCGTCCGGCGGGTCGGGCACGGCCTCCTCAGGGCAGGGGCACCCGGTCCAGATCGGCGAGAGCCACCACCTGCGGGTGGACGGCGGCCGCCTCCCGCAGATGCCCCTCGTCGGAGGCGTAGCGGGGCGAGAAGTGGGTCAGGGCGAGGGTCCCGGCTCCCGCCGCGGCGGCGGTCCGGGCGGCGTCCAGAGCGGTGGAGTGCCCGTGCTCGTGCGCCTGGGCGGCGAACTCCTCGGTGTAGGTGGCCTCCATGACCACGAGGTCGGCGCCGGCGGCCAGCGACTCGGCGGCCGGGCAGGGGCGGGTGTCCATGACGAAGGCGAAGGAGCGCCTGCGGCGCGGCACGGTCACCTCCGCCAGGCGGGTGACGACCCCGTCGATCTCCACCTCGCCTCGGCGCCGCAGCTCGCCGACGCGCCGACCCGTGATCCCCCTGGCCGCCAGGGCCTCGGCGTCGAAGGAGCGGCCCGGCGGGTCCTCCACCCGATAGCCGAGGGTCGGGACCCGGTGCTCCAGGCTCGCGGCGGACAGCACGAGACCGTCCTCGCGCAGTACTTCGCGCGGCTCCGCCGAGGGCTCCACCGGCAACAGGCGGATGTCCGCCTGATCGTGGAAGATGCTGGCCCGGTGCAGGCGCTCGACGTACTCCCGGCTGGCGGCCGGGAACACCACGGTGACCGGGTGGCGCACCCGGTCCAGGGAGATCCGCTGCAGCACGCCGGGCAGGCCCAGGCAGTGGTCGCCGTGCAGATGGGTCAGGCAGACGATGTGGATGGAACTGGCCGCGACGCCCGCGAGCGTCAGCTGACGCTGGGTCCCCTCGCCGCAGTCGAAGAGGATCCCCCGCGAGCCCCAGCGCAGCCAGTAGCCGTTGTGGTTCCGGGCGCGGGTGGGCACCAGACTGCTCGTGCCCAGGGCCAGCAGTTCGCGCTCGCTCATCCCGTCCGGCTCCCCGTCCCGTGTCCCGCGGCCCGGCTCACACCGAGGGCACGATCCGAGGGCCGTCGTCGTCGACGAGCAGCGCCTGGTCGTCGCGCAGCGGCACGAGCGGGTGGGTCCGCCCGTAGCGCTCGATCGTGCGCCGGATCGTCTCGGGCGGGTACGGGGGCAGCCGCCCGTCCGCGTGGGGCAGCACGGTCCGCTCCATGAGCCCGAGTCCCTCGAAGCCGTGCAGGGCGGGGGCCTCGGCGGGGTCGTCCATGAGCGCGAGCGGAGCGATCGACGGGCCGGTCACCGCCGCGCCCGCGCTCGTGCCGATGTAGGGCAGCCCCGCCCGCACCCGGTCGAGGAGGGCCCGCTCGGCGCCGCCCGAGCGCAGCGCCTCCAGCAGCACGAAGGTGTTGCCCCCGGCCACGTAGACCGCGTCCACCGTGCCGAGGAACTCGTCGAAGGCATCGGCCTCCGCCTCCCGGGCGCGGCGCTCGAGCACCTCGTGGCCGAGCGCCTCCACCCGGGCCCGCTCCTCCGCCACGAAGGGCAGCCCCTCGTAGGGGGCGGCGGCGTCGGAGAGGTAGCCGATACGCAACGGCCCCGACGCGCCGGACCGGCACTCGTCGAGGAAGGCCGGGATCGCACCGGTCCCGAGGGACAGCAGCAGCAGACGCATGCCGGCAGGATAGCCGGGAGGCGCGACGACGCGTGCTCAGAGCCCGGCGGTGAGCTCGTCGAGCAGGGGCCACAGCGAGCCGGCGCCCCCGGCCGCCTCGGGATCGACCGCGTCGCGCTTGAAGTACCACCAGAAATAGCCGCCGATGTACCGGGGCCCGACCGCCTCGGACAGTTCCGCGTGCATGCCGTAGTAGTACTCGGCGATGCGCGCCTTCTCCCCGGGGGCCGGATCCTCGGGCAGGCCGTCCTCCCGGCCCTGCGCGCCGATCTCGCCGATGCCGAGCATCGCCCGCGGGAACAGCTCCCCGAGCTCGCGCAGCGAGGCGGCGAGCTCGGCGGCCCCGGGGCGCTGCGGCGGATCGCAGGCCGTCTCGTAGACCGAGAGCAGCAGCGCGTCCACGCCGCGCAGCCGCTCCGGCATGCCCCGCGCATAGGCGAGCGGGTCCTCCCAGGGCTCCTGCCGACACTCCGGGCCCGACCAGTAGTTCAGGGTGATGACGGTGCGGCCGCCGCGAGCGCGGACGAGCTCGTACGCCCCCTCGACCTTGTCGTCGATCTGGGCCGGGGAGGAGCCGGCCCAGGCCCCGTTGAGCTCGTTGCCCACCTCCCACAGCTCCACCCGGTCCCCGAAGGCGTCCATGGCCTGCTGCGTGCGCGCGAGCAGCTGTTCGCGGGACAGTCCTGCGAGCTCCTCGGAGTCCGCCAGCTGCACCATGAGGGCGGCGTGGGGGTCGAGCGCCTCCACGGCCCGTCGGTACTCGTCCAGCGAGTGCTCGAAGCCCATGACCAGACGCACCGTGAGCTCCGCGGAGCTCTCGGACAGGAGCCGGGCCGAGTCGTCGAGTTCCTCGATCGTCTCCAGCGTGACGCCGCGGACGGGCTCGGCGGAGACGAGCGGCCCGGCCGCCGACCCCGCGGGCGGGAAGGCCGCGAGCAGGAAGACCGCGAGCGCCGCGACCAGGAGCCCCGCCACGCCCAGCGCCCGGGCCCGTCCGTCCCTGCGGGGAGCGCCGCCCGGGCGGTGTCTCGCGGCTGCTCCGGCGACGGACTGCGGCATCGGGACGGCTTCCCCTCTCCTCTGGTCTCCGGGCCGAAGGACCGGCCCCGACCGGAGACGCTATCCCGCCCGCTCCGGGCGGGCATCCCCCCTGCGGACCATCTCCCCGACCGTGCTCGACGCGGACGGCGCACCGTCCTGGGCGGAGACGGAACGGCTCCGGGCGGCCGAGTGCGAGGGCGCACCTTGCAGAACTGGTGCGGGAGACGCACCGCGCCGGGTACAGCCTGGACGAGGTCTCCCGTCATGGGAAGACAAGCCTCGAGTACGCGCAGGCGCTGCTCGAGGGCCGCCTGCCGACCGACGACTCGGCTTCCGTCCTAATCGCCCGCGTCTTTTTCACTCCGCCTGCCCCTCGCGAAGTCGAACCAGAGCATCAGGCCATCGACCAGAATGATCACACCATAGAAGACGGCCAGCCAAGGCTCCATCTTGTCGACGACTGCGAAGTAGAGGAAGACGAAGGTGAATTAGACGACAGCTATAGAAAACGGGATGTTTTGCAAACGATTCACAAAAAACCTCCCTGAAGTCAGGAGAAGCAAGCGTTCTTGATGTCCGTCACACCCACAATCTCAGCACCGACCGAACCCACCGCGTTGACCACTGCTTGCGTCCGCTTTGTAGGGTCCGGCGAAGCACGCCAAGCCCGGACCATGACTTCCGTCGCGCGGCTGATCGAACCGAATCGAGTGACGAGCTTTGCAACCTTCGTTGCAACGAATGCGTTGCCAGCAACAGTCACCGTCACTACACCGATACAGTGCGCCCATCCCCAAAGATCAGATGGGTCCGCAATGACGGGAAAGGCGTCCGTCGCACTGGTGTCAACGAATTGGATTAGTGTATCACCTTCGACACGGAAGGAGGTTGGAACCCTCTGATTGTTCGCATCAATCGCCCAGGGGGCCTCGTAACCACCGAGCAGGTCACCCTGCATGTCACGGATGGAAACGGAACCGTCAGCCTCAACGGCAGCGGTCGAACCACGGGGCAACATCATATCGAAACCGTACTCACGCGGCGCATTCGCGTCAGGAACTTCAATGAGCGTCTGACTGCCGACCTCGGCAGGGTATGCCGTGATCCTAGAACCTCCGTACTCAGTAGAGACCAGGGCCTCATCACTGATGAGGTCGAGCGAGTTCGGCACGTTCTCCGCACTCACCTCATCCTCACTCGGCTCCCCGGGCAACGTGAGTCCACCAGAATAGCCGCCCCCGCTCACCTCGATGCTGGTCGTACCGGGAACCGCCTCGGCGGTCATCTCGTCAACCGGCGACGCACTCTGAACCGGAGCCTGCTCCCCGGACGAGAGCCCTCTGGCGCTCGCCGCTCCCGCGGGTCCATAGACGGCCGCCGCAACCAGCGGTAGCAAACGCGACCGCCACTAATCCCCTTCTTCTCTTCATTACTTCCTCCAATCACTTTCGCACAGCATTCAAGTTTGCAAGCCGTAAATCGACGACCCGCTTTTCGCACTGTAGCGCAACATTGCCGAGAATATCTATTCAACCCAGAGTCTTGACAGACCTCACCCGGGGATCTCCATGATCAATAAATGCGAATGCAATCGACCAGCATCATTTTCCCCCTTGTTCCGATGATGGCGGTCGATCGAGCCAGCGGATTCCGATGCTTCCCGCTTCTCCGTCCGAACCGGGCGTCCGGTCTCCCGGCCGGTTCCGCTCCCGGTGGAACGGCCCGGCCGGCTCGCCGGGTGGAGCGGACGAGGAGGGTACCGTCGGCCGTACCTTCACAGCGGCAAGGAGGCGGTGACATCGTGAGTGCAGGGCGGAAACGGGGCGGCGCGGGGGTCGTGCGGCCGTGGGCGGCGTTCTGCGTCGTGCTCGGCGGGTACTTCCTGGCGCAGATGGATATGACGGTGCTGGCGGTTGCCCTGCCCCGGATCCGGGCGGAGCTGGGCGCGAGCGTCGTGGCCGGCAGTTGGGCGGTGAGCGCCTACGCGACGGCGCTCGCGGCCGGGCTGATCACCGCGGGCCGGCTGGGTGATCTGTTCGGTTCCCGGCGGGTGTTCGCGTGGGGCGTGGCCCTGTTCACGCTCTGCAGCCTGGCCTGCGGGCTGGCGCAGAGCCCGGGCTGGCTGATCGCGGCGCGCGCGGCGCAGGGGGCGGGGGCGACGCTGCTGGTGCCGCAGATCCTCTCCACGATCGTCGCGGTGATCCCCGAGGGGCGCCGCGGGCTCGCGCTGGGCGTCCGCGGCTCGGTCGGGGCGGGGGCCGCCGTGGTCGGCCCGCTCGTCGGGGGCCTGCTGGTCGGGCTGCTGGACTGGCGGTGGGTCTTCTTCGTGAACGTGCCGATCGGCCTGGTGCTCTTCGTCGCGGCCCTGCTCGTCCTGCCGCCCACTTCGCGGACACGCCGCAGACTCGACGTGCCGGGCGCCGGCTTGGCGGCCGCGGCGCTTCTGGCGGCCGTGACGACCCTGACGAGGACCGGCGAGAGTGGTTGGACGGTCTGGAGCGGGGTCGGGGCGGGGCTTGCCGTGCTGCTGATCGCGGGCCTCGTCTTCCAGCAGCGCCGGGCCCAGCAGGCGGAGCCGTTAATCCCCTTCGCCGTGTTCCGGAGCCGCGGCTACCGGCTCATGCTGCCCGTGGGTGTGAGCGTCTCGGCCGCGGTGATCGGCTTCACCCTGGTGCTCTCTTTCTTCCTGCAGGAGGGGCTCGGCGCGGGCCCGGTCCAGGCGGGCCTGGTCCTCGCCCCGGCCTCCCTGAGCTCGATGTTGCTCGCCCCGCTGGTCGGCCGCCTCGTGGACCGGACGGACGCCCGCGGGCTGCTGGCCGCCGGGCTTCTCCTGACGGCCTGCGGCGTGGGGCTCTCGGCGCAGCTCATGACCCCGGACGCCCGGTGGGAGGGCTTCCTGCCGGCGATGCTGCTCGTCGGCGCGGGCAACGCGCTGCTGTTCACGCCGATGGCGGCCATCGCGATGCGCGGCGTGGCGGGCCCGGTCGCGGGCGCCGCCTCGGGCGTTCTGGCCACCTTCCTGCAGTTCGGCTCCGTACTCGGCACCGCCGCCGTGGCCGTGGTGATGCAGCACCTCGCCCGGGACACGGGATTCGCGCAGGCGAGCCGCTCCGCGATGCTCGTCCCCCTCGCCGCCCTCGCGGTCGCCGCGGTATCGTGCGCCCTGACGGAGCGGACCCCTCCCCGAGCGGGGCGATCGGGGGCGAGCGGCGCATCGCCCGCCTCCACGACGCCGGAGCCGGGCGCGCCGGACACGTGAGAACCCCCGGCCCACTTCCGCGGACCGGGGGTTCTCACCTGACTCACTTGGCGGTGACGGTGGGATTTGAACCCACGGTGGACTCATCGCCCACACAACTTTTCGAGAGTTGCACCTTCGGCCGCTCGGACACGTCACCGCCGACGAGCATACGGGAGGGGACGGCCGTCGCGCAAACGGGAGCGGCGGCCCGGCCGAAACCCGCGAGATGCGGGGCGGGAACGCTCCCCGAGCGAACGGGACGGGTCACTCCTCCCGGGGCTCCCCGGAGCGCGGTTCCGAGTCCGGCGACCGGCCCCGTCCGGCTGCGGCGGTCTCGGCCGCCTCGCCCGAGGCCTGCCGTCCGGCCGCCTCGCCGGCGCTCAGCTGCACCTCGATCGCCTCCGTGTACCACTCCGTGAGCGAGGGATCGGTCGTGTTCAGCCACGCCCCGGCGCCGTGGTCCGGCTCCACCGCCTCGGGGGCGAAGACGAAGTCGTCGCCGTGCTCCTCGATGCCCTTGCGCACCCCCTCGCGGATCGCGACGTAGGCGTACTTGCGCCGCAGCAGATACGGATCGGTCGCGAGATCCCGGCCCCAGGCGAACATGATGCCGAAGACCACGATCGCGAACGGCAGGGCCGAGATCGTCACGAGCGCCTGGAGCGAGTCGAGCGCGCTCCGCCCGCCCGCCAGCAGCAGCACCACCGCGATGCCCGAGAGCCCGACGCCCCAGGTCACCGAGACCCAGCGCGCCGGCTCCGGGCGGCCCTGCTGGGACATCGAGCCCATCACGATGGACGCCGAGTCCGCGCTGGTGACGAAGAAGATGACGATCGAGACCATGGCGATCACCGAGCTGACCACCCCGAAGGGCAGGTGGTCGAGCACCGCGAACATGACGTCCTGCGGATTGCCCGCCGAGGCGATGGCGGCGCCCGTCTGCTCCATCAGCATCGCCGTGCCGCCGAAGGTCGCGAACCACACGAGGCACACGAGCGAGGGCACCACGATCACCACGAGCACGAACTCGCGCAGCGTGCGCCCGCGGGAGATCTTCGCGATGAACAGTCCCACGAACGGCGTCCAGGACACCCACCACGCCCAGTAGTAGGTGGTCCATCCCTGCATGAACTCCGCCGATTCGGGGCCCAGCGCGGCCGAGCGCATCATCATCCCGTTCAGCTCGCCGACGAAGGCGACGCCCGCCGAGGGGATGAAGTCGAGCAGGAACAGCGTGGGCCCCGCGATGAAGACGAACGCCCCCACCGCGCTGGCCAGCAGCATGTTCACGTTCGACAGCAGCCGGATGCCGCGCTTGACGCCCGACACGGCGGAGATGATGAACAGGCAGGTGAGCACCGCGATGATGCCGATCAGGAGGCTGTTGCCGACCGGGCCGATCCCGGCCACCACCTCCAGCCCGCGACCGATCTGCAGCGCCCCGATGCCGAGCGAGACGGCGGTCCCGAAGAGGGTGACGAGAATCGCGAACAGGTCGATCGCCCCGCCCAGGGGGCCCTGAGTGCGCCGGCCGAAGATCGGCTCGAAGATCGAGGAGATCAGCGGGGAGCGTCCCCGCCGATAGGCGGAGTAGGCGATCGCGCCGCCCACGAGCGCGTAGTAGGCCCAGGCCATCGGGCCCCAGTGGAACAGCACCTGGGCCATCGCGACGTGCATCGCCTCCCGCGTGCCCGGTTCCGCATCGAAGCCCGGCGGCACGTGCAGGAAGTACTCCAGCGGCTCGTAGGGCCCGAAGAAGAGCAGCCCGATGCCCATCCCGGCCGAGAAGAGCATGGCGACCCAGGACGGCCGGGAGAACTCCGGCTGCTCGTCGTCGGCCCCCAGCCGCACCCCGCCGGCGGGCCCGAAGCCCACGACGAGCATGAAGCAGAACACGGCGATCGTGAGCACCGTGAACAGCCAGCCGAAGTGCGTCGACACCCAGCCCAGACCGGCCCGGGCCACCTCCCCCATCCCGTCGGGCGCGATCACGCCCCAACCGATGAACACGACCACGAAACCCGCGGCGATCGCGAACACCCACCAGTTCGTGGAGAAGGTCCGCCGAGTCGCCTCCACCCCGATGCCGGGGATCAGGGCCGGGTGCAGTCCGCCGCGCCCGGGGGCCGCGAAATCCTTCGAGACCTGCTCGAGGATGCGACGCATGGGCGGCAGCGGCGAGCCCCTCCCCTTCGCGGGATGCGTCGTGGTGGCGGAAGGCTTCCGGTCGTCCATGACACCCCATAGTGTCAAGAATCGCCGAGGAATCCCGGCAGCAGGGCCGGGCACGGACGATCCGCGGCCGCGGCAGCCGACGGCGCCCGCCGCGATCGACAGCAGCCCCGACAGCAGCGCCCGCGTCGCCCCGCGATGTCGGCGCCCGCCCCTACAGTGGTCGGCATGGCAGGCTCCCGCGTGAAACCCACGGCCTTCGGCTGCGACGCCTGCGGCGCATCGCTCGTGAAGTGGTTCGGCCAGTGCCCGGAGTGCCGCGAGTGGGGCAGCGTCCGGGAGCGCGAACGCTCCCCCGGCGCCCGGGTGCAGCCCGCGCTCGTCCCCGGCTCGCGCAGCGCGACGCCCATCACCGAGGCGCCGCTCGACCACGTCGTGCACCTGCCGACGGGGATCGGCGAACTGGACCGCGTGCTCGGCGGCGGGATCGTGCCGGGGGCGGCGATCCTGTTCTCGGGCGAGCCGGGGGTCGGCAAGTCCACGCTGCTGCTGGAGCTGGCCGCCCGGATCGCGGGCACCGGCGCCCGGGTGCTGTACGCGAGCGCCGAGGAGTCCGTCTCCCAAGTGCGGCTGCGGGCGGAGCGGACCGGGGCGCTGCAGCCGAGCCTCTTTCTGGCCAGCGAATCGGATCTGGCCACCGTGCTCGGGCACATCGAGGAGGTCGACCCGGCCCTGGTGATCGTCGACTCCGTGCAGACCGTGGCGAGCGACACGCTCGACTCGCTCGCCGGCCAGCCGGGCCAGGTGCGCGAGGTCGCCTCGGCGCTCATCCGGGTGGCCAAGACGCGCGAGGTGCCCGTCGTGCTCGTCGGCCACGTCACGAAGGACG
>JAUNLB010000002.1:10462-56967 GCA_030532485.1 Pseudoclavibacter sp. | reverse complement strand
CCCGGAGCCGACCCCGACCGCGGCATCGGACGCTGACCGGCCCCGGCTTCCTCGCCCGCCGGCTTGACCGTGACCGCGCAAGGCATGGATGCCCGCGCAGAGCCGGGGCGTCCGGGGCGGATCCGGTGGCGTGCCGCCGCCGCGCTCTGCGACGATGCGGGGACCCGAACATCGAAGACGCTGAACACGGGGGATCCCATGGCCGACACCACGCACACCCGGGGCAAGCGCGTCACGTCCGTCGACGTCGCCGTGCACCCGCTCGACATGCTCACGCCGGACGAGATCGCCCGGGCGCGCTCGATCCTCGAGCGGGAGGGGAAGCTGCCCGAGGGCTCGCTCGTGCCGACCGTCCTGCCCGTCGAGCCGGACAAGGATCGGGTCCGGGCCTTCACGCCCGGCGACCCCTTCGACCGGCGCATCCTCTTCGTGGTGCTCGACCCGGCCACGGGCCTGTCCACCGAGTACACGGTCTCGCTGGGCGAGGACGCGCTGGTCGCCGAACGGCGGGTGCCCAGCGACGTCCACCCCTACGGCCAGCCTCCCTACACCTGGGAGGAGTTCATGCAGGTCGAGCGCATCGTGAAGGACGACCCGGGCTGGCAGGCGGCGATGCGCCGACGCGGCCTCCAGGACCGCATGGAGCTCGCCTTCTGCGGACCGCTGGCCCCCGGCTACTTCGGCTACGAGGAGGAGGTCGGCAGGCGCATGATCCGTTCGCTGACCTTCCTGCGCGACCACCCGGACGACTCCATGTGGGCGCACCCCGTCGAGGGGCTGCTGGTGACCGTGGACCTGACCGAGAAGCGGGTCGTCACGGTCCACGACGAGGGGGACACGCCCGTGGCGGCCGAGCCGGGGAACTTCGACCCCGCCTCCATCGGGCCGGTGCGGGAGGATCTGCGGCCCCTGTCGATCACCCAGCCGGAGGGGCCGAGCTTCACGGTCGACGGCGGCCTGGTGGAGTGGCAGAACTGGAGCTTCCGGATCGGCTTCAACCAGCGCGAGGGCCTCGTGCTCAACCAGCTGGGCTACCGCGACGGGGAGGAGCTGCGGCCGGTGCTGTACCGGGGCTCGGTCCCCGAGATGGTCGTCCCCTACGGGGACACGAGCCGGAACCGCTACTGGATCAGCTACTTCGACGCCGGCGAGTACCACCTGGGCAAGAACGCGAACTCGCTGGAGCTGGGCTGCGACTGCCTGGGCGTCATCCACTACTTCGACGTCACCGTGGCCGACGACTTCGGCAAGCCGATGCGCATCCCGCAGGCCGTGTGCATGCACGAGGAGGACTTCGGCATCGTGTGGAAGCACACGGAGCTGGGCTACCGGCCCGAGGTGCGGCGCAACCGGCGGCTGGTGATCTCCTACTTCGCGACCATCGGCAACTACGACTACGGCTTCTACTGGTACCTCTACGTGGACGGCACGATCGAGGTGGAGGCGAAGGCGACGGGCGTCGTGTTCAACGGCTCGGGCGAACCGGGCGCGGAGGACCCGCACCGCTTGGAGATCGCGCCGGGCCTGTTCGCCCCCGTCCACCAGCACCTGTTCTGCGCGCGCCTGGACGTGGAGATCGACGGGCCGGACAACTACGTCGACGAGATCGACGTGGTGCCCGTCCCGATGGGGGAGCGCAACCCCTACGGCAACGCCTTCGGCTGGCAGCGCACGCGCCTGGAGCGCGAGGGCGGCCGCCTGGCCGACGGGGCGAAGGGCCGCAGCTGGCACATCGGCTCCAAGATGCGCCGGAACCGGGTGGGCAAGCCCACCGAGTACCAGCTGATCTCCGAGGGGCTGCCGGTGCTCATGGCCGACCCCGGCTCGACGGTGCACGCCCGGGCCGGCTTCGCCACCCGCCACACCTGGGTCTCCCGCTACGAGCCGGGCGAGCAGTGGCCGGCGGGCGACTACCCGAACCAGCACGCGGGGGGCGCGGGCCTGCCGGCCTACACCGAGGCGGGCGAGTCCGTGGACGGCGGCGACATCGTCGTGTGGCACGTGTTCGGGCCCACCCACCTGCCCCGTCCCGAGGACTGGCCGGTCATGCCGGTGGACGTCTACCGCTTCCGCCTGCGGCCCTACGGCTTCTTCGACCGCAATCCGGCCCTGGACGTGCCCGAGGCGGCCGCCGCGAAGGCGGAGGACAAGGGCTGCTGCGCGCAGGAGAGCTGCTGCGACGACCGGCCCCCGGTCTTCGGCGAACGCCGATGAGACGCGCCGGTCCGGGGAGGGGCGGGCGCGGCTAGCATGTTCGCGACCCTCCTCCCGAGCCGCCAGGACGCACCGATGCCCGAGCCGAACGCCTCCCCCGAGTCGGCGCCGCCCGCCGCGGCGCCGGAAGGCCCGGACGGGCTCGATCTGGCCGCCTTCCAGGCGGCCGTGTCGGAGGGGTTCGTGCCGCTGCGCGTGATCGCGGAGCATCCCGACTTCCGCGGTTCGCTGCAGCAGGTCACGGTCGGCGACGTACGCTTCTCGGCGGTGTGGGCGGACCCGCAGACGGTCGAGCGGACCGCGGAGCTCATCCGCCGCTCGCCGCGCGACTACTTCAAGATCAGCCTGCAGCTGGAGGGGACGTCGAGCCTGCAGCAGGACGAGCGCCGGGTGGTGCTGGAGCCGGGAGACCTCGCCGTCTACGACACCTCCCGCCCCTACACGCTGCGTTTCGAGCGGCCCTTCCGGGTCATGGTGGTCATGCTGCCCCACGACCGGCTGGACATCCCTCGCGAGGTGCTGTCGCGGGCGACGGCGGTGCGGCTCTCCGGTTCCGCGGGGCTGGGGCGGCTCGTCTCGCCCTTCCTGGCCACGCTCGGCTCGAACATCGAGGCGATGCGGGGCCCGGCCGGCGTGCAGCTGGCCCACAACGCCGTGCAGCTGCTGGAGACGCTGTTCGCCCACGAGCTGGACCTCGCGCACGCCGCGGCCGATCCGCACCGCGCCCTCATGCAGCGCATCCGGGACCACATCGACGAGCATCTGGGCGATCCGCAGCTGGGCCCGCGCTCGATCGCGGCCGCGAACTTCATCTCCACCCGCCACCTGCACGCCCTGTTCCGGGAGCAGCGGCAGACGGTCTCCGGCTACGTGCGCTCCCGGCGACTGGAGCAGTGCTACCTGGCGCTCAGCAATCCGCTGCTCGCGGACACTCCGATCGCCTCGATCGGGCTGCGCTGGGGGTTCACGGACGCCGCCCACTTCTCCCGCGTCTTCAAGGCCGCCTACGGGGAGTCGCCGACGAGCGTGCGGGCGCGGGCGGTGCGCAACGGGGGCGGGGCGGGCTGAGGGCTCGCCCGTCCCGCCCCCGGGGCGGTCGGCACCGGCTGGGCGACGGCGGCGCGGGTGGGGCTCGCCCGTTCCGCCCCCGGGGCGCTCAGCCGTTGATGACCTGCGGGACGGCGACGGCCTTGAGGCCCTCCACGCCGAACTCCAGGCCGTAGCCGGAGCCCTTCACGCCGCCGAAGGGCACCATCGGGTGGACGGCGCCGTGCTGGTTGATCCACACGGTGCCCGCCTGCAGGCGGGCGGCCACCTCGCGGGCGCGCTGCGGGTCGCCGGACCAGACCGAGGCACCGAGGCCCGCGTCCAGGCGGTTCGCCATCTCGACGGCCTCGTCGACCGTCGAGTACTTGACGATCGGCAGGGCGGGGCCGAACTGCTCGCGGGCGACCAGCGGGTTCTCGTCGTCGATGTCGGCCACGAGGGTCAGGGGGTAGAAGTTGCCCGGCGCCTGCGGGTCCGGGTCGCCGCCGGTGACGATGCGGGCGCCCGCGGAACGGGCGGCCTCGACGAGCTCGGCGACGATGCCGTACTGCTGCTTCGTGGTCAGCGGCCCCAGCGCGCTGCCCTCGCTCAGCGCGTGGCCCATCGGGACCTTCGCCGCGTACGCGGCGAGGGTCTCGACCATCCGCTCGTAGAGGTCCTCGTGCACGTACAGGCGCTTGAGCGCGGCGCAGGTCTGACCCGTGTTGATGAAGGCGCCCCAGAAGACGCCCTCGGCGATCTGCTCGGGATCGGCGTCCGGCAGCACGATACCGGCGTCGTTGCCGCCCAGCTCCAGGGTGAGCCGGGGCAGGTGGTGCGCCGAGTGCGCGACGATGGCCTGTCCGGTCTCGGTGGAGCCGGTGAACATGATCTTGCCGAACGCGGGCTCCGCCGTCATGGCCTCGCCCAGTTCGCGGCCGCCGGCCACCACGTTGAGCACCCCCTCCGGCAGCACCGAGTTCATGAGGTGGACGAGCGCGAGCACGCTGAGCGGCGTGTACTCGCTGGGCTTGACGACGACCGTGTTGCCCATGCGCAGCGAGGGGGCGATCTGCCAGACCGCGATCATCGCGGGCCAGTTCCAGGGGCCGATGACCCCGACGATCCCGACGGGGCGATAGTGCAGCTCGGCGTGCACCCGGCCGTCGTCGAAGACGGTCTCGAGCTCCAGCGGGGTCGCGGCGGTCGCCCGTAGCCAGGCGGCGCAGGCACCGGCCTCGAAGCGGGAGCCGAGCCCCTCCAGGGGCTTGCCCTGCTCGCGGGAGACGATGGTCGCCAGCTCCTCGGCCCGCGCCTCGATCGCGTCGGCCGCGGCCTCCAGCAGGCGGCTGCGCTCCTGGTGGCCGAGCGCCTCCCAGGCGGGCTGGGCGGCGCGCGCGGCCTCGATCGCGGCGGCCAGGTCCTCCTTCCCGTGCTCGGGGGCGTGGGCGACGAGCTCGTCGTTCGCCGGATCCGTGATGGGCCGACCCTGACCGGCGGGGGCGGCGACGGCCTGCAGCAGGCTCTCGGAACGTTCCATGGCACCTCTTCCTCGATGAACGGTGTGGCCGCCATTGTGCCCGCCCGCCCGCTCGGCGGCTTGATCGGCGGCGCACGGTGCATGTGCGAAGGCGCAGGGCCGCTCGCCGGTTCGGAACGGCTCGCCGCCGGCTCAGAGCAGCTCGTTGTCCAGCAGGTAGGCCGCGGTGTCGACGAGGCTGCATTCCAGGCTGCGCGGCCGCCAGCCCAGCAGGCGTCGCGCCTTGGCCGCCCGGTAGCGGCAGCGCACCTCGCCCAGCCCCGCGATCACGGCGAACACCGGGTTGACGCGGCCGGCGGCGCGCACCAGCGGCGCGGGAGCCGCGAAGGGGCGGATGCGCCTGCCGCGCCGGCCCAGGCGGCGCCTGAGCAGCCGGGCCATGGCGGGCGCCGAGGCGACCTCGGAGACCCCCAGGAAGCGCTCGCCGGCCGCGGCCCGCTCGATTGCGAGCAGGTGCAGTTCGGCCAGATCCCGCACGTCCACGACCGGCAGCTCCAGCCTGGGGGCGGGGATGCCGCGCAGGGCCGCGTCGAACAGGGGCGCGGCCAGCGGGGTGCGCCCGCCGACGGCCGGACCGAGGATCAGACCCGGCAGGATCGAGGCGAGGCCGGTGGCCGGGCCGGCCGCGCAGATCGCCTGCGCTTCCCGCTCCAGCCGGACCTTGCTGGCCAGATAGGCGGTGCCCAGGCGCCACATCGCGCGCTCCTCCCCGCTGCGGGCCCGGGCGGTCTGGCGGGCGAAGACCGAGTCCGGATCGCTCCAGTGCCCCTCGTCCAGCTCGCCCCGGCCGCCGTGGGGCAGGGCGGCGGCGGCAGAGGAGGTCAGCACGACGCGGGGCACGCCCGCCTGGACGGCGGCGCGCACGACGACGAGGGCGGCCTCGACGGAGGCGTCGAAGAAGCGGGAGGTCTCCCGCGGGGTCTCGGCGTCCGGCTCTCCGGCACGGGCCGGGCCCTCCGGAGCGCCGAGGCCTTCGCTGAACTCGTCCAGGGGCACGGCGCCTCCCTGGAAGGTGGAGGCCGAGTGGACGACGGCGTCCGCGCCGCGCATCGCCTCGACCCAGTCGGCCTCGCGGGGGATGGGGACCAGGGGGAAGGAGCACCGGTCGAGGCCGAGGCCCTCGCTCGTGAGCATCCGGCGGACGTTCTCGGCCTGCTCCTCGGTGTGCACGGGGGCGCGCACCGAAAGGCCCCGCCGCAGGGCGCCGCGCATGATCCAGCCGGCGAGGAAGCCGTCGGCTCCGGTGACCAGGATCTCGTTCACTCGGCCTCCCGCCGGATCGTGTCGTCGTGCGCCGCTCGCCGTGTTCGGTCGGGCGGGCTGCATCGGATCGTGTCGTTGCGCGCCCCCGCCGCATTCGACTGGGCGGCTGCATCGGATCGTGTCGTCGTGCGCCGCTCGCCGTACTCGACTGAGCGGACTAAAAAAGAGTACTGCTCACTGAGCTTGTCCGTCGCTCGGGACGAGCAGCTGATGGCGCGCGAGCTCCCGGTACAGCGGCACCGTCTCCAGCAGTTCGGCGTGGCCGCCCTGCCCCAGCACCCGGCCGTGGTCCAGCACCACGATCGTGTCCGAGTCGACGACGGTGGACAGTCGGTGGGCGACGATCACGAGCGAGCGGTTCTCGGCGACCCGATCGATCGCCTGCTTCATGGCGTGCTCGTTGGCGCCGTCCAGGGCCGAGGTCGACTCGTCCAGCAGCAGCACCGGCGGGGCCGCCAGCAGCGTCCGCGCGATCGCCAGGCGCTGCCGCTCGCCGCCGGAGAGCGTGACGCCCGCCTCGCCGACCGGCGCGGACAGGCCCTCCGGGGAGCGGTCCAGCACGCCGCCGAGGTTCACGGCCCGCAGCACCTCGGCGCACTCCCGGTCGCTCGCGTCCGGGCGGCCGAGCAGCAGATTGTCCCGCAGCGTGCCGGCCAGGGCCGGCGCGTCCTGCTGGACGTAGCCGATCTGGGCCCGCAGCCGGTCGCGCGCCACCTCCCGCACGTCCACCCCGCCCAGCAGGATGCTCCCGGCATCCGGGTCGTAGAAGCGCTCGATGAGCGCCAGCACGGTCGATTTGCCCGCCCCGGACGGGCCGACCAGGGCGACGCGGCGGCCGCGCGGCACCCGGAAGGAGACCCCGTCCAGCACGAGCGGGGAGGCGGGCCGTTCGGCCTCGTCCAGTTCGAACAGGCGCCGGGTCTCGTCCGGCGCGCCGCCGCCGAAGCCCCGGCCCCGGTCCCCGCCGGGCAGGCGGTCGAGCCGTTGGATCGCCAGGGCGCGCGCGGTGCGCGCCCGCACCGCGTCGTCCGGGTAGCGGAAGGAGACCCCGCGGAACTCGATCGCGGGCGCCTCGGGGGCGGCCTGCGCGTTCGCGGGGCCGCACAGCTCGACGCGCTCGGCGGGGCCCGGATCGCCGGCGTCCTCGGCGGGCAGCTCGACGATCTCCTGGATCCGTCCGAGCGCGCCGAGCGCCGTGTTCACGGCCATGACCGCGCCGAAGAAGAGCCCGAGCGGCATGATCATCATGAACAGGAACATGATGAAGGCGATGAGGTTCGCGATCGTCAGATCCCCGGAGGCGACCCGCAGCCCGCCCACGCCGAGCACGGCGATGAGCGCCGCCTGCACGGCGAAGCCGGAGGCGGGCACCACGAGGGCCGAGACGCGCGCGACGTCCAGGCCGCGCAGATAGGCGCCGTAGGCCTCGGCGTCCACGGCCGCCTCCTCGCGCTCGGTCGCCCCCGCCGCCCGGATAGCCCGGATGTTGGTGACCGCCCGCTCGACCGCGGCGGTCAGATCGCCCACCTTGGCCTGGGCGGCGGCGCTCGCGGCCCGGATGCGGGGGCCGAGCAGGGCGACGAGGACCGCCGCGAACAGCACGATGCCCGCCGTCACGGCGAAGAGCACCGGGTCCAGCACGATCATGGCGATCACGGCGCCGAGGAAGGTGAGGGCGCCGCCGACGGCCTCGATGAGGCCCTGGGTGAGCACGGCGCGCAGCAGCGTCGTGTCGCTGCCGACCCGGGAGACGAGGTCGCCCGTGCGGCGGGCGTCGAACTCGACGATCGGCAGGCGCAGGAGCCTGGCCACGAGCTTGCGGCGGGTGGACAGGACGATCGACTCGCCCGTGCGCTGGAGCAGGAAGTGCTGCAGGCCCTGGACGAGGGATCCCAGCAGCACGATCCCGACGAGCGCCCAGACCAGCCAGCCGAGCAGTCGGCCGCGTTCGACTTCGGCGATGAGGACGGCCACGAGCACCGGCTGGGCGAGCGAGAAGAGCGCGCCCACGATCGAGATCGCGACGATCCCGGCCATCAGGGACCGGTTCTCGAACAGGTGGGGCAGCAATTGCCGGAAGGTCGCGCGCGGGCCCGTCTGGCCGGGCCCCGGGCGGCTGCTTCGCTTCATGTTCGACGTGTTCCGTACTTCCTCTGGGCGGCTTGTGCTCCCCGCGGGCGGAGGCGGGACGAACCCGCCTCGAGGGGCTGTCCGTCGTCGGGACCGGGCGCCGGGCGACCGCGGCAGCTCCAAGGGTAGTCGGCTCCGCCTGCGCGGCCGATCCGGATGCACGCGAACGGCGAGCATGGCAAGCTTAGCCTCATCTAAATCATGCGTATCCGCGTGGCGATGTCGACGCGATCCCGGCGACCGTGCCGTCGGGCGGGACGGGTCGTGCGTGTCCGCGGGTCGAGCGGCGAGGAGGCGCGAGCGGTGCGGAGCGGTCGGGACCCCGAGGCCGTGGCCGGGACGACGGCGGCCGCGGCGGTCTTCCTCGTGTATCTGGGGCTCATGATCGTCAATCCGGTCATCGCCCCGCTCTCTCGCGGGCTGGGGCTGGCCGAGTGGCAGATCGGCGCGGTCGTCTCGGTCGCGGCGCTCGCGATGGTCGGCAGCAGCACCCTGTGGGGCAGGTACGGGGGCGTGTGGGGCCGGCGCCGGACCCTGCTGGCGGCCATCGGCAGCGCCGGGGCCTCGGCGACCGTCTTCGCGGTCCTCGGGCAGCTCGGCCTGGCCGGATCGGCCGGCGCGACGACGCTCTTCCTCGCGCTGCTGTTCGTGCGGGGCCTGTGGTTCGGCCTGTCGGAGGCGGCCGTGCTGCCGAACGTGCAGGCCTACATCGCCGAGACCACCCCGGACGTCGAGCGCCGTGTGAAGGGCATGGCGGCCCTGGGGGCCGCCCAGGGGGCGGCGCGCGTGGGCGGGGCGGCGCTCGGCGGGGCGCTGGCCCTGGCCGGCGTGCTGGCGCCGCTGTGGTGCACGCCGCCGCTCGTCGTCGCGGCCGGCCTGCTCGTCGCCTTCGGCTTCCGCAGTGCCGCGGTGCGGGGCGACGGCGAGCGCCGCCCCGCGGTCGTGCGGCCCTGGGACGGCCGGGTGCTGCCCTTCCTGCTGATCGGCTTCGGCGCCTTTCTGGCCCTGGGGTTCGTGCAGATCCTCATCGGCTTCCTCGTCCAGGACCGGCTGGGCCTGGAGGACGGGGCCACCGCGATCCTGTCCGGCCTGGCCTACGTGTGCGCGGGCCTGGGCCTGGTCGCGGCGCAGGCGGGGTTCGTCCCGCGCGTGCGCTGGGCGCCGCCCCGCTTGATCCGCACCGGGCTCGCGATCGCCCTGGCCGGCTTCGTCGCGCTCGTGCCGGATCTGGGGCTGCCGGGACTGCTGGCGGGCACGGGGCTCACGGGCTTCGGGCTCGGCACCATGGCGCCGGGGGTGAGCGCGGGCGCCTCGCTCGCGGTCGGGGACGGGGAGCAGGGGGCCGTCGCGGGCCTGGTGACGGCGGCGAACGCCCTCACCCTCGTGAGCGCACCGCTGGCCGCGACCGTCCTGTACGGGGTGGATCGCACCCTGCCGCTCGCGGTCGCGGCGGGCGTGGCCGGGTCGGTGCTGCTGTTCGCGCTGGCGCATCCGGCGCTGCGTCCGGGCGCCCGCGCGCAGGGCCGAAGCGAGGGCTGAGGCCCTGCTGCGAACACGGGGCGGCGCGGGGCGGAGCCGAGGGGACCGGGCGGATCCGTGGGCCCGGGCGGGGCGAGCTCGGGCGGGCGGGCGGGTTCGGGCAGTTCCACCGCCCGCAGCGCGTCGCGTCGCCTCCCGGCTGCGCCTCCCCGCTGGCTCCGTCCTCGACGGCGTCCGGCGTCCCTGTTGTCCGCGCGCTCGTCCTCGACCTTTCTGGCTGCCCTGGGTGGGGGGACCGCAAGACTGTCGCCTGCGTGCTCGTCCTCGACCGTATCGTCGGGCGGATCGAGCGCTCCGCGATGGACGGGTTTCGGCGCTCCGCTCCCGGCCTCGCCGAGTTCCGCGGCGGAGGCTCACGCCGACTGCGCTCGCGCCGGATCCAGGAAGCCGTTCCTGGCGTACCAGCCGACGGTGTCGTCCAGGGTCTCGGCGAGCGGCCGGAAGCGCACGCCCAGTTCGCGCTGCGCCCGGGCGGAACTCACGCGGTCGTGGTGCGCTGCGGTGAGCACCCGCACGCTGGCCCGCGTCGCGATCGGCTCCTGGCCGGACAGACGGGCCAGCGTCTCCAGCGTCCAGGCGAGCCCCGTGGCGAGCGAGGGCGGGATGACGCGGGGCGCGCGCACGCGCCGTCCGCCGGTCTCCGAGGCGGCCGCGGCGATCCGCTCGCACAGCTCGGCCAGGCGCCGCCACCGGCCGGCGACGAGGTAGCGGCGGCCGTGCCGGCCGCGTTCCAGCGCCTCGACGCAGGCGAAGGCGACGTCCCGCGCGTCGACGAGGTGATTGCCGCAGTCCGGGACCGCGCGCAGCCGGCCGCGGGCGACGGAGAGCGCGAAGCGCCCTGCGGCGGTCGGCCCCGCGTCCCTGGGGCCCCACATCCAGCCCGGCATGATCACCGGCACGCGTAGCCGGCCGCGGTGCTCGAGGACGAGCCCTTCGGCCTCGATCTTGCTGCGCGCGTAGGCGTTGGGGCTCGGGGCGTCCGGCGAGTCCTCGTCCGCCGGGGCGTGGACGTCGCCGGGCGCGAGCTGTGCGGTCGAGCCGATGTGCACGACGGCCTCCAGGCCGTGCTCCTCGGCTGCGGCCAGCAGCGCGCCCGGGGCGCCGACGTTGGTGCGATGCAGCAGCGCGTCCCCCTCCGGACCGTGATCCGCGCGGTAGTACTCGCGGAAGTACGCGGCGGTGTGGACGGCGCCGCGGACCCGGGGCAGGATGCGCGGCCAGAGCCCCGGGTCGTTCACGTCCCCCGCCTCCACGCGGAGCCCGGGGTGTTCGCCCAGCACCCGCCCGGCCTTCTCGGGGGAGCGGGCGAGGGCGAGCACGGAGGCGCCGCGGCCGAGCAGCTCGTGGACGACGGCGCTGCCGAGCAGTCCGCTCGCGCCGGTGACGAGTACGGGATCGATGGTCATGCGTCCTCCGTCCGCTCCCCGGGTGCGCCTTGCGCCTCGCCCGTGCCGCGGCAGCACTCGTATCTTTGTTGGATCGTAAAAAATATAGACGATTTCCTCATGGGCTCGTGGCCGCGACCCTCCATGTGCTTCGGCTGCAAACAGGCTAGGATGACCGCGCGTTCGCTCGACTCCCGGTCGAGGCGCCGTCGGAAAGGATCCGTGTCGCGTGCCTGTCAGCTCTCTCTCCCCGCTCTCCGCGGGCACCGGCTACCGGCTGATCAAGCTGGGGGAGCTCGCGCTCGCGCAGGCCGAGGAGGTGCTCTCCGGCATCGGCGTGAAGCCCCGGCACTTCAACGTGCTCATGACCGTGGCGGCCAATCCGGCGCTCTCGCAGCGCGAGATCAGCTCCGCCCTGGGGCTCGACCCCAACGTCATGGTCGGGGTGATCGACGAGCTGGAGGGCGAGGGGCTCGCCGTCCGCGAGCGCAGCACGGTCGACCGGCGGCGGCACGTGGTCGTCGTGACGCCGAAGGGCCGCTCGGTGCTCGCTCGGGGCGCCGAGGCGCTCGAGCGCGGCGAGGCCGCGTTCCTGGAGCCCCTCGACGAGGGCGAGCGCCGAGCACTGTACCTCCTGTGCGGTCGTCTGCTCGGGCTGGAGGGCGGGGGCGCCTCCGGCGAGGGCCCCTGAGGCCGCGCCGGTCGCCGTCCGTTCCGCTCCGGGTGCCGCCCGGTCGCCTCCGGGCGTGTGCGTCCGCAGTCGTCCGCGCCCCTCGCCCGCGCCCGAGTTCCGGGCGTCGGGTCGCTCGGCTGCGCTTCGAGGCGGCTCTCCCTCCTCAAGATCATAAAAATTATTGATCGTTTGTGCGCCTTACGTTATGGTTGCGGGGACGCGGGACGCCCCGCGGCCCACCCGGAGGGAGGCAGCCGATGCTCGACGCACTGATGCGGCTCGTCGTGCGCCGTCCCCGGCGGATCCTGGCGGCGACGCTCGTGCTCGTGCTCGGCGCCGCGCTGACGGGGGCGGACCTCGCCGAGCGGCTCCGGGCCGGCCAGGGGACCGAGGACCCCGCTTCGGAGTCGGCGGCGGCGGCGCGGCTCCTCGAAGAGCACTTTCCACAGGCCAGCCCGAACCTGATCCTCCTGGTGAGCTCGGCCGAGGGCGTGGACGACCGGAGGACGGCGCGCGCGGCGCTCGAGATCGCGGAGTCGATCGCCTACGAGAACGGCGTCTCCGGCACCGTCTCCTACTGGCAGACGGGCTCGGGCGAGCTCAAGTCCCGCGACGGTCGGCACGCCGTGATCGCGGTCCGCCTGAGCGGTTCGGAGGCCGAGGCGAGCGTCGTCGCCGCCCGCCTGGCGGAGCGTTACGGAGGCGAGCACGGCCCGCTGCGCATCCGCCTGGGAGGACAGGCCGCGGTGCTCGAGGACATCGAGGCGACCATCGCGGAGGATCTGCTGCGCGCCGAGCTCCTCGCGCTGCCGCTGACGCTGCTCATCCTCCTCTGGGTGTTCGGCAGCGTCGCCTCGGCGGTGCTCCCGCTGGCGATCGGCGTGATCTCCGTCGTCGCCACGAACGCGGTGCTCCGGCTGATCGCGGGCGCGACCGACGTCTCGGTGTTCGCCCAGAACCTCACGATCGCGCTCGGGCTCGGGCTCTCGATCGACTACGCGCTGCTCATGGTCCGGCGTTTCCGGGCGGAGCTCGCCTCCGGGCTCGACCCCGCCGAGGCCACGGCGGCGACCGTCCGTACCGCGGGGCGCACCGTCCTGTTCTCCGCGCTCGCGATCTCGCTCTGCCTGATGTCCATGCTCGCCTTCCCGCTCTACTTCCTTCGCTCCTTCGCCTACGCGGGGGTGTCCGTGGTGTTCTTCGCGGCGCTCGCCTCGGTCGTGGTGCTGCCCGCGGCGTTCGTGCTGCTGGGTCCCCGGGTGGATGCGCTGCGGCCCGGCCGCCTGCTGCCGCCGGGGCTGCGCCGGCGCGTGTCCGAGGAGGCCGGCGAACGCCGCTGGACGCGCCTGGCCCGCTCGGTCATGGGCAGGCCGATCGTCTTCGCGAGCCTCTCCGCCGGGCTGCTCCTCCTGATGGGAACGCCCTTCCTGCGGGTCGAGTTCGGCATGGCCGACGACCGGCAGCTGCCGAGCGAGGCCGAGTCGCGCCAGGTGATGGACGTCCTCCGAGGGGAGTTCGACGTCGCGGCCGCGGGCACGATCGACGTCGTGGCCCGGGCGGGGGAGGACGAGGGCCGACTCGCCGAGTACGCGGCGGCGATCTCCGCGCTGCCCGGGGTCGCCGAGGTGCGCTCGCCCCTGGGCCTCCACGTCCGAGGCGCGCTGTCGCGGGAGCGGACCCCCGTCGACGCCCTGCTCGAGAGCGGGGGGTACGTGCGGGTGCAGGCGGTTCTGGACGAGGGGATCGCGGAGGTGTCCCCCGAGAGCCAGCAGCTGGTCCGCGGGATCCGAGCGCTCCCCGCTCCGGAGGGTGCGGCCGTGACGGGCCCCGCGGCGTCGATCGCGGACGCGCGGGCGGCGATCGCGGCCCGGCTGCCGCTCGTGCTCGGCTGCATCGTCGCGGGCATGATGCTCCTCGTCTTCCTGCTCACCGGCAGCGTGCTACTGCCCCCGCTCTCGGTCGTCTTCAACGCCCTGAGCCTGACCGCGATGTTCGGAGCCGTCGTCTGGGTGTTCCAGGACGGCCGTTTCGCGGAGGTCCTCGGCTTCACGCCGACCGGCTTCATCGACACCGCCCTGCCGGTGCTGATGTTCTGCATCGCCTTCGGGCTGTCCATGGACTACGGCGTCTTCTTGCTGTCGAGGATGCGGGAGGAGTACGAGCGCGCGGGGGACGCCCGCGCCGCGATCGAACGCGGGCTCGCCGCCACCGGCGGCGTCGTCACCGCCGCCGCGCTCGCCCTGGCGACCGTGCTGCTCGTCATCGGCGCCTCACGGGTGACGAACAGCATGATGCTGGGCTGGGGCGTGGCGCTCGCGGTCGTGGCGGACGCCACGATCGTGCGCTGCCTGCTGGTCCCCTCGGTCCTGCGGCTCTTCGGCCGGGCCGCGTGGTGGGCGCCGGCGCCGCTCGCGCGCGTGCAGCGGGCCTTCGACAGAACGCTGGGCGAACGGAGCACGGAGGTGGGTCATGCCCGAAGTCGAGTCTAGATCCCGTCGGGCGCGGCTCGCGTGGTCCACGGTCGTCCTGGTGCCGCTGGCCGTCGCCGCCGTGCTCGGACCGCTCCTGGCGCAGGGGCGGGAGGAGGTCTCCGCGGGTCCGTCCGCCGAGCGGTCCGCCCGGCAGGCCGCGGCGGCGACGGCCGCCCGGCTCGCGGAGTCGGGACTCCTCGATGTGCCGGTGCGCTTCACCGTGGCCAATCGGAACGAGTCGCTGCTGCCGTGCACGAGCGACGGCGAGGAGTACCTCCTGGAGGGGCACCTCACCGGGCCGGCCGGGCTCCTCGCGGGGCCGGAGCCCGAGGTCGACCTCTACCAGCACGGCCAGAGCGGCGGCGAGTGGGCCTGGCGCCTGGACGAGCCGGGCCTGCACCACACGGAGGAGATGGCGCGGCTCGGCCGCGTCTCCGTCACCGTCGAGCGGCTCGGCTACGGCGAGGGCGAGCAGCCCCCGGGGCTCGCCGTGTGCCTGGGATCGCAGGCGGACATGACCTCCCAGGTGATCGAGCAGCTCCGTTCGGGGTCGTACGCGATCGAGACCGTGCCGGGCGGGCCGGAGCGGGCCCCGGCCTTCTCCCGCGTCTCCCTGATCGGCCATCAGAGCGGAGCCCAGATCGCCGAGATCGCCGCCTACTCCTCCCCGGGGCCGGGAGGTCCGGACGCCCTGGTGCTCCTGGGGTGGGCGGGCGCCGGTGCGAGCGATGCGGCCATGGCGAGGTTCTTCGGGGGCCTTGCGGCGTGCATGCAGGGCGGGGTCCCGGCCGGGGCGGCCGGCGCGCAGAGCGGGGCACCGGAGCCCGGGGGAGCGGAGGCGGAGCCGGCCCCCGCGGGATACGTCTACGTCGAGCCGGGGCGGGCCGTCTTCACGGAGGCCAACTTCCACGCCCCGGACTCCGTGGCGGCCGGCCTGGCCGCGCAGTCGCAGGAGCGGACGCCCTGCGGGGAGCTCGGCAGCCAGATCGAGGCCCAGGCCGTCGGCAGCCGGCACCTGCCCCGGATCACCGTCCCCGTCCTCGCCGCGTACGGGGAACGGGACGAGCAGATCGACGACGCGGAGGGGCACCTCCGTTCCTTCACCGGATCCGTCCGGACCGACTCGATCGTCGTCCCCGAGGCCGGCGGCTACCTGATGCTGGAGGCGGGCGCTCCGCAGTTCCGCGAGCGCCTGGCCGAGTGGCTGGAGGCCCGGGCATGAGCGGGAGGGGGCCGGCGCCGCTCGCGGTGCTGTGCCTGCTGGCGCTCCTGCTCGGCTTCGCCCCGGCCGCGCCGCGGCAGGCCGCGCAGGCCGAACCCCGGATCGTGGACTACGAGGTGGAGTTCACCGTCGAGAACGTCAACCGGAGCCGCAGCCGGTGCACGGCGGACGGGGAACGGTACACGATCCGCGGGCATCTGACCGGGCCGGAGGACGGGCTCGCGGCCCCGGCCCCGGCGGTCGCGTTCATGCTCCACGGCACGAACACGGGGGAGTGGATCTGGCGGTCGGGGATCCCCGGCCACGACTACGCCAGGGCGCTCGCGAGCCGGGGGCACAGCACGCTCACCGTCGATCGGCTCGGATACGGCCGGAGCGACGCGCCCGACGGATTCGCCAGCTGCAGCGGGGCCCACGCGGACATCGCCCACCAGATCGTGCAACAGCTTCGCCGCGGCGCCTACACGATCGTCGGCCGGGACCCCGTCGCCTTCGAGCGGGTGGTCCTCGGCGGCCACTCCAGCGGCGCGCTCCTCGCGGAGACCGTCGCGGTCTCCTTCGGCGGGGTCGATGCGCTCATGCTCTCGGGGTGGGCCGCGGTCGGCATCACGGACGAGACCAACCGCCGTTTCCTCGCCGCCTATCGGAGCTGCCTCGCGGGCGGGGAGCCGAGGGCGGGCGTCGAGGGCCCCGGCGGGTACGTGCACTTCGACCCCGATCGGGAGGACTTCCTCGCCGGCGGCTTCGGAGCGGAGGCGGACCCGGCCGTCCTCGCCTGGGCGCAGGGACGCTGGCAGCGCGCCCCCTGCGGGGTGATGGTCTCGGAGCCCATGGCGATCCTGCACGACCTGGACACGCTGGCGGAGATCGACGTCCCGGTCCAGCTGGTGTTCGGAGCGCACGACGCGCTGCGCCGCGGCGTCGAGGGCTACCCGGGCCTGTTCACGGGCAGTCCGCGGGTGGAGGCGCTCACCCTGCCCGATGCGGGGCACTTCGTGACCCTCGACGCCGGGGCGGGCGAGTTCTACGCGGCGGCGGCCGCGTGGCTGGACCGCTCCGCGCCCCCGGGCGGATGAGGCCGAGCCCGAGGCGAGTCCGGTCCGGACGAAGGCACGAGGCGAAGAGAAGCGAAGAGCTAGAGAAGCGAAGAGAGGAATGAAGCATTGGCTCCGGTCCAGCCCACCCCCGAATCCGGAACGCGACGTCGGCAGGCGGGTCCGCTCGCCGGACTCGCGGAGCAGGCCGCGCGGCGGCCGTGGCGCGGCATCCTGTTGGGCCTGGTCCTGCTGATCCTCGGGGCGGCGGCCGCGGCGGGCACGATGGACCGGCTGCTGCTGAGCCGCTTCGAGAGCCCGGGCACCGAATCGGCGACGGTCGAGCAGCGCCTGGGCGAGGAGTTCGGGACCGGCAAGCACCACTTCCTGCTGCTGGTGACCGCCCGTTCGGGCGATGTGGACGATCCGGCGGTGGTCGCCGCGGCGCAGCGGCTGGAGGCCGAGCTCGCTGAGCGTCCGGAGATCCTGGAGACCGCCTCGTACTGGAGCCGGGGCGAATCGCCCGCCATGCGCTCCCGGGACGGCTCGCAGGCGATCGTCACCGCGCGGCTGGCCGGCACGGTGACCGAGGCGCGCACCGCGCTGGCCGGCATCTCGGCCGACTTCAGCCGCGAGGACGAGCTGATCTCGGTGCAGCCCGGCGGCGGGGACGAGATCTTCCGGCAGGCGGCCGCCCAGGCGAGAGCCGACTTCCTACTGGCCGAGGCGATCGTCTTCCCCCTCGTCTTCCTCCTGCTCCTGCTGCTGTTCCGGCGCCTCGCGGTGGCCGCCCTGACCCTGGGCATGGGGCTGTTCTCGGTGGTCACGACGCTCGCGCTGCTGCGGGCGGTCACGTATCTGACGGACGTGTCGACCTTCGCCGCCAACCTCGTCCTGGTCATGGGCGTCGGGCTGGGGGTGGACTACAGCCTGTTCGTCATCAGCCGCTTCCGGGAGGAGCTGGCGGCCGGGGCCGAACCCGGCCCGGCCGTGCGGGTCGCGGTGCAGCGGGCGGGCCGCACGGTCGCGTTCAGCGGCCTGACCGTGGCCGTCTCGCTCTCGTGCCTGCTGCTGTTCCCCTTCCCCTTCCTGCAGTCCTTCGCCTACGCGGGCATCGGCACGGTCCTCACCTCGGTCTTCGCGGCGCTCGTGATCCTGCCCGCCGCGCTCGCGAAGGCCGGCCGCCGGGTGCTGCCGCGTCGCGGTCTGGAGCCGGAGCGCGGCTGGTGGCACGCGACGGCGCTGCGGATGATGCGCCGGCCCCTGCTCTTCGGGCTGCCGGCCCTCGCGCTCGTGCTGCTGCTGGCCGCCCCCGCGCTCGGCCTGAACGTCGGGCTGCCCGACGCGCGAGTGCTGCCGCAGGGGACCAGCAGCCGGGACGTGCAGGACCGGATCGAGCAGGGCTTCGATCAGGAGCAGATGGACGCGGTGTTCGTCCTCGTCGAGCTGCCCGAGGGCGAGGGCCGGGCCGCCGAGCTCTCCGAGTACGCCACGCGGCTCTCGCGCATCCCGGGCGTGGCCCAGGTCGACGCCCTGACCGGGCGTTTCGCGGACGGGCAGCGGCTGGCGGGACCCGAGCCGGGCGCGGAGCGCTACGCCGGCCCGCACGCCGCCTGGCTGTCCGTCGTGCCCGAAGCCTTCGCCCTGGCGGACGCCGAGCGGCTGCTCGACGAGATCGCGCGGACCCCCGCCCCCGCCCCCGCGGCCGTCGGCGGCTACCCGGCGGATCTGCACGACTTCCGCACCGCGCTGCTGGGGGCCGTCCCGCTCGTCTTCGGCCTGATCCTGGCGGCCACCTTCGTGCTGCTCCTGCTGATGACCGGGAGCCTGCTGCTCGCGTTCAAGGCGATCGTGCTGAACGTGCTGAGCATCGCGGTCATGTTCGGGGTGATGGTGTGGATCTTCCAGGAGGGGCACCTCTCCGGGCCGCTGGGCTTCACCGCGAACGGCACCCTGGAGGCGACCTTCCCGATCCTCATGTTCTGCATCGCCTTCGGGCTGTCCATGGACTACGAGGTGTTCCTGCTGTCCCGGATCAAGGAGGAGCACGACCGCGGCGCCGCCACCGCGGAGGCGGTGGCCGCCGGGCTCCAGCGCAGCGGTCCGCTCGTGACGGCGGCCGCGGGCATCCTGGCGGCCTCCTTCGCGGTCTACGCGGTCTCCGAGGTGCTGTACCTCAAGATGCTCGCGATCGGCATGGCCGCGGTGATCATCGTGGACGCGACGCTCATCCGGGCGGTGCTGGTGCCCGTGTTCATGCGGATCGCCGGCGAGGCGAACTGGTGGGCGCCCCGCCCGCTGGCGCGTGCGCACGGGAGATTCGGCCTGTCCGAGTGAGCCGTGCGCCTGCGCCCGCGTCGGCGGTCTTCCTCGTCTACCTCGGGCTCGTCATCGTCAATCCGCTCATCGCTCCGCTCTCCAGACGGCTGGGGCTGGCGGAGTGGCAGATCGGCGCGGTCGTCTCCGCCACGGCTCTGGCGGTCGTCTGGGCGAGCCCGCTGCTCGGGCGTCTCGGCGCGGTGTGGGGGCGCAGGCGCACCCTGCTCGCCGGGTGCGGGTCCGCGGCGCTCGCGGCCGTCCTCTTCGCGCTTCTCGCCCAGCTGGGATTCGTCCGGGCGATCGGGGGGACCGCGCTGTTCCTCTCGCTCCTGATCGTGCGCGGAGCGTGGTTCGGCCTCTCCGAGGCGGCCGTGCTGACGAACGTGCAGGCGCATATCGCCGAGACGACGAGCGGCGTTCGAGAGCGGGTGCGAGGCATGGCCGGCATCGGCGCCGCGCAGGGCGCGGCGCGCATGCTCGGTTCGGCGCTGGGCGGCGGGCTGACGTTCCTGGGCCTGCTCGCCCCGCTGTGGTTCGCACCGCTCGCGATCCTCGCCGCCGGGGCGCTCGTGCTGTTCGCCTTCCGGGGGACGGCTCCGCGTCGGCGGAGCGCCGAGGCGCTCGCCGTCCGGGCGACCGACCGTCGCGTCCTCCCCTTCCTCGCGGTGAGCTTCGGGGCCTTCGCCGCGCTGGGCTTCCCCCACATCCTCGTGGGCTTCCTCGCCCAGGACCGGCTCGGGCTCGGGACGGAGGCGGCGGCCCTGTTCGCGGGGCTCTCGTACGTGTGCGCCGGGGCGGGGATGTTCCTCGCGCAGTCCTTCGTCGTCCCGAGACTCGCCTGGGGCCCCTCTCGGCTCGTCCGCGCCGGACTGTTCGCCGCGACTGCCGGCTTCGCCGTACTGGTGCCCGGGCTCGGGCTCGTGGGCCTGATCGCGGGCATGACGGTCACGGGCCTCGGAATCGGCGTGCTGGCCCCAGGGGTGAACGCGGGCGTCTCGCTCGCGGTCGGGGACCGGGAACAGGGATCGGCAGCCGGGCTGGTCACGAGCGCCAACGCGCTCACCCTCGTGATCGCCCCCTTGAGCGCGACGGTCCTGTACGGGGCGAGTCCGGAACTGCCGCTTCTGATCGCGACCGCGCTGTCCGCCGGGGCCGCGCTGCTGTCCGTGGCGCACCCCGCCTTCGGCCTCGGGGGCGGGCGGGGGCGCCCCGCACGCTGAGGGGCGCCCCCGCCCGCCCTCAGGCGCCGCCGAGCAGTTTCAGCAGCCCGCCCCGGTCCGCCCATCGGGACCTGGCGCCGACCATGGCGTCCGGACGCACCCAGACCAGGAGCGGATCCCCGTTCGGCCTCCCGTCCCGGCCCAGGACCTCGCAGTGCGGCAGACGTCTCGCCAGGGCCTCCCTGGCCTCGGCGGCCCGGGAGGGCTCCCCGCCCAGGAGCAGGAGGACGTGCTTCGTGGAACGCGCGAACTCGCTCAGCCGATCGCCCGGCCGAGGCCCGGGCGCGCCCGGGCGAAAGCGGGCCGCTCCCTCTCCGAGCGGCCAGCGCAGCTGCGCGAGCCGCTGAACGGCGGTGCGTCTGGCCGCCGCCGAGGCGAGCGCCCGATGCACGACGACGTTCCGGACCTTCGAGAGGGGGCCGCCGCCGAGCAGCCACATCCTGGTCTGCAGCTCCGCCTGCCGGACCGCCCGCACGGCGGCCCGGCGACGCTCCCGGTCGTAGCCGCCGAGCAGGGCGGGGTCCGCCCCGCGCCGCAGGGCGGCGATGCGCCAGCTCAGATCCCAGGCGTCCTGGATCCCCGTGTTCATCCCCTGGCCGCCCGCGGGGGAGTGGACGTGCGCGGCGTCTCCGGCCAGCAGGACGCGGCCCTCGCGGAAGCGGTCGGCCACCTTGGCGTGAATGCTGAAGCGGCTGGCCCAGTGCGCCTCGTCGATGCGCGGAGGCGCGGCGAACCGTCGCCGCAGCTCGCTCGAGACCTCTTCGACGACCGCCTCCGCATCGCGCGAGGCGGAGGGGTCCGGCGGCAGATCGATGAAGACGCGGTGGCTGCCGTCCCGGAGCGGGACGACGACCACGACGCCGCGATCGCTCAGGTGGTAGGAGGCGGTCCGTCTGCTCGGCGGACCCCCGGGGAAGCGGAGCGCGCCGTCGACCAGGAGGAAATCCCGCGGAAAGGTGCGGCCGCTGCGTTCGATGCCCAGCTGTTCGCGCAGGACGCTGCGGCCCCCGTCCGCCGCGACCAGGTAGTCGGCCGCCGTCTCGATTCGGACGCTCTGCGCCTCCGGGCCCTCTCGGACGCTTTCCAGGAGGAGCCGCCCGCCCTCCTCCCGCGTGCCGACCGCCCGGTGCCCCCACTCCACCTCGACGCCCAGTCCGGCGAGCCGTCGGCGCAGCGCCTGTTCGACCAGAGGCTGGGGGACGCTCAACGGATGCTTCCACCGGGTGCCCGGAACCAGGAGGTCGAGGGCGGCGATCTCACGGCCGCCGGAGAGGTACCTGCCCGTGCGGATCGGGAGCGCGCCCTCGGCGACCTCCTCGGCGACGCCGAGCCGGTCGAGCACCTCCATGGCCCCGCTCCACACGACGATCGCGCGAGGCTTGGGGTCCGGACCGGTCCGTTTGTCCAGGATGCGCACCGGAACGCCGAAGGAGGACAGGGCGCATGCGGCGGCGAGCCCGGTGGGGCCCGCCCCCGCGACGAGCACGGGGGCGGTCACGGGGCGCTCCCGTTCGCGCCGTCGACCAGCCGCCACGCCTCCCGCATCGATTCCGGAGAGGTGAACTCGACGGCCTGCATGCCCAGGGCCCGGGCGGCCTCGCAGTTCTCGGCCGTGTCGTCGACGAGCAGGCAGTGCTCCGGATCCGTCCGGAGCCGCTCGAGCAGGATCCGATAGAAAGCCGGGTCTGGCTTGCGAACGCCCTCCTCGCTCGAATCGACGACGAGGTCGAAGAGCCCGTCGACGTCGAACTGGGCCCGCCAGCGCGGGCGCCACTCGACCACGTTGTTCGTGAACAGGGCGGTGCGCAGGCCCCGCCGACGCGCCTCCCGGACGTGGTCGAGCATCTCCTCGGAGATCCGCCTGCCCTCGAACCACAGCGCTCCGAAGGGGCGGCCCGCGAGGCGTTCGCGCGCCTTCGGAAGGAATCGGGACATCGCGTCGACGAACTCCTCCTCGGTGATGCGCGCGGTCTCGAGCGCCGCCATGGCGGGGGCGCCGTCCGCCTCGCGCGCGGCGTGGAGCGCGGCGGAGAGCTCCTGTGGGGTCAGCCCGGTGCGACGGCAGAAGTGTCCGGCGGTCTCTGCGAGCGGGTTGGTGAGCACGCCGCCGTAGTCGAAGACGAGCGTGGTGATCCTCGCCTCCTGCCTGTCGACGGGGCCCATCAGCCGAGCACCTCCAGGACGATGGAGCAGCTCGCGGCGGTCCGGTCGGCCTGCTCCAGGGATACGGACACGGTGCCGTTGACGCCGTGGTCCGAGGCGGTGAGATCGGATGCGGCGGCGACGAGCCGGGTGGGCAGGTCCAGTTCGACGAAGCCGTCGAAGGACACCGTGCAGGCCGCGGTCAGCAGTGCGAACGGGTCCAGGTGGTGGCGCGCGGCGAGGGCGCCGATGCTCAGCTGCCGGGCGGCCTCCAGGAGCAGGTTCCCCGGCACGTGGTCCAGGGGGTGGTCGAACATGAAGGGATGCGCGACGTCCACGAGCAGGCGGGCCTCCGCGCGTTCCCCGGAGAGGGTGCGCAGGCGGCTGATGACGACGTTGGCGGCGTTTCTGCGTCCGACTGCGGCCGCCTCCGCCGCGATCGTGGGCAGCATCCTCGGCGGAGCGGTCTCCAGCGCCTGCCTTCGTCCGCGTCTGCGGATCGTCTCCCAGGCGTGCTCCGAGAGCAGGACCAGCGAGCCTGTTCCGCTCACCGCCGCGCGCCCGTCCAGGTGGAGCGTGCCGGTGAAGGTCATGGAGGTGGGGCGTCCGCTCGCGTTCCGGTGCACCCGGACCGTGGTGTCGACCACGCCCGTCGCCGGCTGGGCGCCGATCCGCGTGCAGTCCATGTCGCGAACGGAGATGTCCAGCGATCGGAAGGCGAAAGCCGTGTCCAGGGGGACGTCGAGATGCTGGTGGGCGACGAGGACGCCGGCCTGTCGGAGCACTTCCACGAGCAGGTTGAAATCGTAGTGCTGCGCGGTGTCTCGCATCGAATGTCCTCGGGGGAGCTGGGCTCCGATCAGAAAGTGTTCTTCATCGACTCGGCATGAGTCGGTGACGAACACCTCCGCGATGGAGGCGCGATGGACCAGTGATCTGTCGACGGCGCTCACGTAGCTGAGGTCGGCCTGTCGGAGCGGCGGCACGGCGTGCTGTTCGGCTTCCTCCGGTCTCTCCCGATCGGGCCCGTTCCCTCCGGCGTCCGTCACGGTCGAGCGCCCCGTCTGGGGTTCGGGGCGGGCGGCAGTGGTCATCTTCACACCTCTTCCTATTTATACGAGTTGCATACGATCGGTGCATGCATACGCTCGCGACTATAGGACTTCTCCGGAATGACACGCAAGGGGTCCGTCTTGAATCCGGGGCTCGGCGCTCGTCCGTCGACTCCGGGCCTGTGTGCAAAAGGGGCACGTCGCAGTAGTTAAATAACTTGTACTCATTTAATGGTGTGTTGGTGGATGACGCTTCCGCTCGGAGCCGGATATGCTCGACCGCATGCCCGCCCCCGTCGTCAGCGCCGAACGGCTGGTGAAGCGCTACGGCGGGACCGTCGCGGTGGACGGGCTGAGCTTCGAGGTCGCCCCGGGCGAGGCCTTCGGGCTGCTCGGCCCCAACGGGGCGGGCAAGTCCACCACGATGCGGATGCTCTCCGGCACCTCGCTGCGTACGGGCGGGGAGCTGCGGATCCTGGGCCTGGACCCGAGCCTGCGGGGGCCGGAGGTGCGCGCCCAGCTGGGCGTCGTGCCCCAGGGGGACACCCTCGACCCCGAGCTGCGGGTCTTCGACAACCTCGTCGTCTACGGCCGCTACTTCGGGCTGCCCCGGCGGCTCGTGCGCGAGCGGGCCGAGGAACTGCTCGGCTTCGCCCGGCTGGAGGCCAAGCGCACGGCCCGCATCGACGAGCTCTCCGGCGGCATGAAACGACGCCTCACGATCGCCCGGGCCCTCATGAACGACCCCCGCATCCTGCTGCTGGACGAGCCGACCACGGGCCTGGACCCGCAGGCCAGGCATCTGCTGTGGGACCGGCTGTTCCGGCTCAAGGAGGAGGGGACGACCCTCATCCTGACCACCCACTACATGGACGAGGCCGAACAGCTGTGCGACCGGCTCGTCGTCGTGGACGGCGGGCGGATCATGGCCTCGGGCTCCCCGGCCTCGCTCATCCGCGAGCACGCCTCCCGCGAGGTCGTCGAGCTCCGCTTCGGCGTCGGCCGGAACGAGGCGGCGGCCGAGCGGCTGTCGGATCTGGGCGATCGGGTGGAGGCGCTGCCGGACCGCGTGCTGATCTACGCCGAGTCGGGCGAGGCGACGCTCCACGAGGCGGCGCGGCGAGGCGCCGAACCGATCGCCTCGCTCGTGCGTCGCGCCGGCCTGGAGGACGTGTTCCTGCGCCTGACCGGACGGAGCCTCGTGGAATGACGGACGGAGACGGGACGGGGACCCCCTTCGACGAACGCCACCCGCAGGCGGCCGAGCAGTATCCCGTCCGCCCCGGCACGGCCCGCCCGGCGCGGGTGCGGCCGCTGGGCTGGTGGTACATCGCCGAGCACTACGCCCGGCACCTGCGCGCCTTCCTGGTCAGCGAGCTCATGCTCGCCCTCGGCACGCCCCTGCTCTACGTGCTCGCCTTCGGCGCCGGGCTCGGCGTCCTGGTCGACACCACGAGCGGCGGCGTGGACGGCGTGCCGTACCTCACCTTCCTGCTGCCGGCGCTCGTCTGCTCCGGCGCGCTCATGCTCGCCTCCCAGCAGTACACCTACACCGTCTTCTCCGGCTTCAAATGGCAGCCGGTGTTCCTCGCGATGAGCGCCACGAGCCTCGTGCCCTGGCACATCCTGGGCGGCGTCGTCGTCTTCGCGCTCCTGCGCATCCTGCCCGGCGCCGTCGTGTTCACCGTGATCGGGGCGCTCGTCGGCGCGGTCCCGCTGCCGACGGGGGCGCTGCTCGTGCCGATCGCGCTCCTGCTGGGCACCGCGGCCCTGCCGATCGCCGCCTGGGTCGGCGCCCAGCGGGAGGACCGGGGCCAGCTGAACTTCGTGGAGCGTTTCGTGGTCGTCCCGCTCATGCTGTTCTCCGGCACCTACTATCCGCTGGAGGTGCTGCCGCAGCCGCTGCAGGCGCTCGGCTGGGCCTCGCCCCTGTGGCACGCGGTCGAGCTCGGCCGGGCCGCGAGCTACGGGCACGATCCGGGTCCCGGGGCGCTCCCGCTGCACCTGGCCGTGCTGGTGCTGTACGCGCTGACGGGCGCGGTGCTCGCCGAGCGCATCTTCCGGAAGCGGCTGACGGCATGAGCGGCTCCCGGCCCCTGCCGGCGAACGCGGGCGCCCCCTGCCCGCCGGAGCTTCGGCGCGCTCCGGCCGCGCGCCGCCGAGCGCTCGGGGGACTGTATGCGGGCAATGCGCGGGCGGTCGTCGGGCGCGGGCTCCGAGTGATGGCGAGGAACAACTACATCGTCGTCCTCTCCGGATTCTTCGAACCGGTGTTCTACCTGCTGTCCCTCGGGATCGGGCTGGGCACCCTGGTGGGCGAGGTGGCCTTCCACGGGCAGCCGGTCCCCTACGCGGCCTACATCGCTCCCGCGCTGCTCGCGACGAGCGCCATGAACGGCGCCGTGTACGACTCGACCATGAACGTGTACTTCCGCATGCACTACGCCAAGCTGTACGACAGCCAGCTGGCGACGAGCCTGGGGCCGCTGGACGTCACCCTCGGCGAGATCTTCATGGCCCTGCTGCGCGGCGTGCTCTACTCGCTGGGGTTCCTGGCGGTCATGCAGCTCCTGGGGCTGAACGGCTCCTGGACGGCGCTGCTGGCGGTGCCCGCGGTCGTGCTCGTCGCCTTCGCCTTCGCGAGCCTGGGGTTCGCGGCGACGAGCTTCATGCGGACCTTCCAGCACCTGGAGTGGGTCGGCTTCGTGCTGCTGCCGATGTTCCTGCTGTCGGCGACCTTCTTCCCGGTGGAGGCCTATCCCGGGCCCGTGCGCGTGGTGGTCCAGTGCCTGCCGCTCTGGCACGGCGTGGAGATGATGCGCATGCTCACCACGGGGATCGTCGACGCCGGCATCTGGTCGCACGCGCTCTACTTCGCCCTGCTCGGGGCGTTCGGCGTCGTCGTGGCGACGCTGCGGCTGCGATCGCTCTTCCTCCGCTGAGGGGATCGGGGCGGAGCGCGCCCCGGCGGCTCAGCCGCGGGCCTCGGCGGCGCGCAGGCGGCGCAGCGCGAGCCCCTGGGCGACGGCGAACGCCGCGATGTCCAGCGCGAAGGCCAGCACGACGAGCGCGAGCAGCAGCCCCGCCGCGCTCGTCGAGAAGAGCGCCACCGCGGCGGAGGCGAGGACGTTCACCGCCAGGACGAGGCGCAGCGCCCGGCGCAGGCGCATGCGCGCGGACATCCACGCGACGCCCGCGCCCCACAGCGTCGTGACCGCCCCGGCCGCCGGCAGGACGCCGCCGGGCAGCCGCAGCAGCTGCGCGAGCGGCCCCGCGCAGCAGACGACGCCCGCCCCGACGAGCAGGCAGTACGCGGCGTCCAGGCGAAGCGCCAGCACGCCCAATCTCCGGCCGTTCGGGTTCCGCATGTTCCGCATGCCGTCCAGGCTAGGCCCCGCCGGTCCACGCGTCCACGCCGCCGTCCCCGCCGGAGGAGGGGCGGCCGGGGAGGCGCCCCGCGGGCCGGCGCATCCATGATCCGGTCACCGGATACGGATGCGGGGCGCATACGGGCCCGTTATGCTTGCGGCCGCATCGCAGGCGAGGGCCAGGAGGCACCCACCATGATCGAGTTCCGTTCCGTGCGGAAGAGCTACCCGGACGGCACCGTCGCGGTCGAGGACTTCACGTGCGTGGTCCCCTCGCACCGCTGCGTCGCCCTCGTCGGCTCCTCCGGTTCCGGCAAGACGACCCTGCTGCGCATGGTCAATCGGATGGTGGAGCCCACTTCGGGCAGCGTCCTGATCGACGACGAGGACGTCGCGAGCCTCGACCGGGTGCGGCTGCGCCGACGCATCGGCTACGTGCTCCAGGCCGGCGGCCTCATGCCCCACCGCACCGTGGTCGACAACGTCGTCACCGTGCCCGTGCTGAACGGCACCCCCAAGCGCCAGGCCCGGCTGGCTGCCGCCGAGCTGCTGGAGCGCGTCGGGCTGGACCCCGCGATCGGCGGACGCTATCCGGCGCAGCTGTCCGGCGGCCAGCAGCAGCGGGTGGGCGTGGCCAGGGCCCTGGCGGCCGATCCCAACATCCTGCTCATGGACGAGCCCTTCGGCGCGGTGGACCCGATCCAGCGGCGCGAGCTGCAGGACGAGATGCGCCGGCTCCAGGCCGGGCTCGGCAAGACGATCCTGCTGGTCACCCACGACATCGACGAGGCCTTCCTCTTGGGCGACGAGGTCGTGGTGCTGCGCCAGCGCGGCCGGATCGCCCAGGCGGGCACGCCCGCCGAGCTCCTCGGCCGCCCCGCCGACGACTTCGTCCGCAGCTTCGTCGGCGCCGACCGGGCCGAGCGGCTCCTGCGCGAGGTCGAGGTGGACGGCCGCCGCGTCGCCGTCGACGAGCTGGGCCGGCCGGCGGGCGTGCTGAGCGCATGAGCTGGTTCGCCCGCGAATGGCCGCAGGTGCTGCAGCTGACGCTCGCGCATCTGGGCCTCAGCCTGCCGGCGATCCTGCTGTCGGTGCTCCTCGCCGTGCCGCTGGGCCGCCTGGCCGTCCGCTTCCCCCGCTTCGGCGGGGGGCTGCTGTCGGCGGCCAGCCTGCTGTACGCGATCCCCGCGCTGCCGCTGCTCGTGTTCGTGCCCGCCCTGTTCGGGGTGCCGCTGCGCTCGGGTGCGTCGATCGTCATCGCCCTCACCCTGTACGGCGTGGCGCTCATGGTGCGCACCGCCGCGGACGCCTTCCGCTCGGTCGACGAGACGGTCCGGCAGGCGGCGGTCGCGATCGGCTGCTCGGCCCGTTCGCTGTTCTGGCGCGTCGACCTGCCGCTCGCGGTGCCCGTGCTGACCTCCGGCGCCCGCGTGGTCGCGGTCAGCACGGTCGGGCTGGTCACGATCGGCGCGCTGGTGGGGGTGCCGAGCCTGGGGACGCTGTTCACCGACGGCCTGCAGCGCGGCATCGCGGACGAGATCGCCGCAGGGCTCGTCGCCACGGTGCTGCTGGCCCTGGCCCTGGACGGGATCGTGCTGCTCGCGGGCTTCCTGCTCACGCCGTGGACGCGGCACGCCGCGCGCAGCGATGCGGACGTCGGCGCGGGCGCACGGACGGAGGCGGCGCGATGAACCTCCTGTTGGACGCCCTGGCCTGGCTGGCCGAGCCCGCGAACTGGACGGGCGCCGGCTCGATCCCTCGGCGCACGGGCGAGCACCTGCTGCTCACCGCGGGGGTCGTGCTGCTGGCGGCGGTCCTGGCGGTCCCCGCCGGCGTCCTGGTCGGGCACACGGGCCGCGGCCGCGCCCTCGTGGTGGGGCTGGCCGGCTCCGCGCGGGCCGTGCCGACGCTGGGCCTGCTGACCCTGCTGGGGCTCGTGCTGGGCATCGGGCTGAAGGCCTCCGTGCTCGCGCTCGTCGTGCTCGCGGTCCCCTCGCTGCTGGCCGGCGCCTACGCGGGGGTGGAGTCGGTGGATCGGGGCACGGTGCAGGCGGCCCGGGCGGTCGGGATGAGCGAGACGCAGATCGTGACGGGGGTGGAGCTGCCGCTGGCCGCCCCGGTGATCGTGGGGGGTCTTCGGGCGGCCACGCTGCAGGTCGTGGCCACCGCGACGCTCGCCGCCTACATCGCGGACGCGGGCCTGGGCCGCTACCTCTTCGCGGGGCTCAAGTCCCGCGACTACACCCAGATGCTCGCCGGCGCCGTGCTCGTGGCGCTGCTGGCGATCGTGCTGGACCTCCTGCTCGCGGCCGCGCAGCGGGCCGCCCGGCGTCTGGCCGACCCCCAGGGGCGCGCCGGCGGCCCGGAGCCGAGCGGGAGGGGGAACGGACCCGATGGATCGGCAGGACGGGAGACGGGATCATGACTGGCGCCGTGGGCGAGGACGAACGGACCCGACGGCCCGGCAGAACGGCAGGACGGGAGACGGAATCATGACTGGCGCCGTGGGCGAGGACGAACGGACCCGACGGCCCGGCAGGACGGGAGACGGAATCATGACCAGAAGGCACGGCGGGCTGCGCGCCCTGGCCGTCGCGACCGCGTTCGCCGCGACCCTCGGGCTCGCGGGCTGCACCGCGGCCGATCCGCTGGGCGGCCAGGAGGGCGCGGCCGAGGCGATCGTGATCGGCTCGCAGGACTACTACTCGAACGAGATCGTGGCCGAGATCTACGCGCAGGCCCTGGAGTCCTCGGGCCGGCAGGTGCAGCGCGACTTCCGCATCGGGCAGCGCGAGGTCTATCTGCCCGAGATCGAGGCGGGCCGCATCGATCTGTTCCCCGAGTACAGCGGCCCGCTGCTGCAGTACTGGCAGCCGGAGACGAGCGCCCGGCTCTCGGAGGAGGTGTACGAGGAGCTCTCGGGGGCGACGCCCGAGGGGCTGCGGATCCTCGCGCAGGCGCCCGCGACGGACCAGGACTCCTACGCGGTGACGCGCGAGTTCGCGGAGCGCTGGGGGCTGCGCACGATCGAGGACCTCGCCCGGGTGGAGGAGCCGCTGGTCCTGGGCGCGAACTCGGAGGCGGAGAGCCGACCGAACGGCCCGGACGGCCTGCGCGAGGCCTACGGGGTCGAGGTGGGCTTCAGCCCGATCGAGGACGGCGGCGGCCCGCTGACCGTCAAGGCGCTGCAGGACGGGCAGGTGCAGCTGGCGATCCTCTACACGGCCGACCCGGCGATCGCGGCGAACGGGCTGGTGGTGCTGGAGGACCCGAAGGGCCTGTTCCTCGCCTCCCACCTCGTGCCGCTCGCGAGCGAGCGCTTGGACGCCGAGGCGGCGGCCGTCGTGGATCGGGTGAGCGCCGCGCTGACCGGGCAGGAGCTCCTCGCCCTCAACGCGCGCAGCGTCGACGAGCAGCTCTCGGCCTCGGCGATCGCCGCGGACTGGCTGGCGGAGCAGGGCCTGGCCGGCAGCGCCTGAGCCGAGTTCCGAATCCGGCTCGCAACACTCTGGCATTAATTCATCGATCGTGGAATCATGGAGACCGTCGTCGCGGAACGGCCTCCCACGCCCGACCCGGGACGATCGGATCCCGTCGTGGGCGGGGCCCCCCCCGCCACCACGCGCCCGGCCGGGGGCTCCACCCCCCCCCACGGACCGGGGGGGAGCGCGGCCCCGCGGGCCCCCCGGAAACCGGGGGCGCCCCGCCGCGCGGGGGGGCGCCCGCCGGGCCGTGCCGGGACGGGGCTACCAGGCCACGGCCAGGACGATGTTGACGATGCTCAGGCCGCCGATCGCCCACAGCACCCAGGCGGGGATCCGCTCCTTCTTCCGGTAGACGAGCACGAGGACGAGGATCGCGACGAGCACCAGGAGCTTGACCGCGATCTTGGCGTGATTGACCGGGCCGGCGCCCATCTCGGCGATCGCGACCAGCGCGAGCCCCGTGACGAGCATGGTCAGGGCGCCGTGGAACATGCCGGCGAGCACGCGCCCCTCGCCCCGGCGGACGTCCTTGATCTGCACGAGGAAGGAGCCCAGCAGCGAGGCGATGCCGATGAAGTGCAGCACGAGCAGGACGATCTTCGCGATTTCCATGCCCCCAGCCTAGGGCGCCTCGAGCCCCGCGCAGCTCTGGGCCGCCTCGCTTGACAGCGGTCCGCCCGGCGCTCTCAGGCGGTGGGGCCCGCGCCGATCGCCGAGCGGCCCACGTAGGCGCGGTGCCGCGTCTCCGGGGACAGCGCGAGCGCCAGCAGGGTGAGCAGCGAGGCGCCGGCCAGGTAGACCCCCACCCAGAAGGGGCTGCCGGCCCCCGCCGTCCACAGCGCGATGAAGACGGACGGGGCGATCGCCGCCCCCAGCACGCTGGCGAGGTTGTAGGCGATCGCCGAGCCGGTGTAGCGCACGTTCGCGGGGAACAGCTCCGGCAGATAGGCGCTCATGGGACCGAAGGTCAGGCCCATGAGGCACATGCCGAGCACGAGCATCGCCTGCACCCCGAGGAAGCCGCCGGCCAGCAGGGGGGTCATGGCGAAGCCGAACAGGAGGATCGCGACGGTCGTCCACAGCAGCATCCTGCGGCGGCCGAAGCGTTCGGCCAGCGGACCGGAGACGAGGGTGAAGACCCCGAAGAACACGACCGCGGCGATGAGCATGACCAGGAAGGCCACCCGGTCGTAGCCGAGCCCGGGCACGTGCTGCGCGGCGTCGTAGCCGGGGTCCGTGGCGGCCTGCTCGTGCGTCTTCGCGGTGCCGAAGGTGAGGGTGAAGGCGGTCATGATGTAGAAGAGCACGTAGGTGGCGAGCATGACGAAGGTGCCCAGCGCGATCTCCCGTCGGCTGGAGGCGAACACGGTCGCCAGCGGCAGCCGGGAGACGTGCCCCTCGTCCACGACCTTCTGGAACGCGGGGGTCTCCAGCAGGCTCAGCCGCACCCACAGCCCCAGCACGACCAGCACGGCCGACAGCAGGAAGGGGACGCGCCAGCCCCAGCTCATGAAGGCGTCCTCGGGCATCGCCAGCGAGAGCAGCACGAACAGGCTGTTGCCCAGGATGAAGCCGATGGGCGCGCCCAGCTGCGGGAAGGTGCCGTAGACGGCGCGCTTGTCCGCCGGGGCGTTCTCGGTCGCCAGCAGGGCGGCCCCCGACCACTCCCCGCCGAGTCCGAGCCCCTGGCAGAAGCGCATGAGCACGAGCAGGGCGGGCGCCGCGACCTCCCAGCCGGGTGTCAGGGCGGTGGGCAGCAGACCGATCAGGAAGGTGGCCACGCCCATGAGCAGCAGGGTCGCCACGAGCGTGCCCTTGCGGCCGATGCGGTCGCCGAAGTGGCCGAAGACGACCGAGCCCAGCGGCCGGGCGACGAAGGCGACGCCGAACACGGCGAAGGACGCCAGCAGCGCGGTGCTCGGGTTCTCGGCGGGGAAGAACAGCTTGGGGAAGACCAGCGAGGCGGCCGTCGCGTAGATGTAGAAGTCGTAGAACTCGATCGAGGTGCCGGCCAGGCTCGCGGTGATCACGCGCCAGGGCGCGTTGCGGGTCTCGACGGTCTCGGCGGGCCGGAGGTCCTTCGCGGACCGTCCGTTCGGACGGGGCATGGGGGCTCCTCTCGTTCGGTCTCTATCGCTCATCGGCCTCGTTCCGGCGGGGCGCCCTTCCGGGGCGGGAGGCTCCGGTGCGCGGCGCCTCCGTGCCCGCTTCGCCCCCGGGCGGCCGCCGGTGCTCCGTCGGCTCGTCCGGCCCGGCCAGCAGGTGCCCCATGCGGGCCGCCTTGGTGTCCAGGTAGCCGGCGTTGTGTCGGCCGCGGCCCACCACGAGCGGCAGCCGCTCGACCACCCGGATGCCCAGGGCGGTCAGCGCCTCGCTCTTGGCCGGATTGTTGGTGAGCAGCCGCACCCGCTGGACCCCGAGCTCCCGCAGCATCGCGGCGGCCGCGGTGTACTCGCGCGCGTCGGCGGGCAGCCCCAGGGCCAGGTTCGCGTCCACCGTGTCGTAGCCGCGCTCCTGCAGGGCGTAGGCGCGCAGCTTGTCGATCAGGCCGATGCCGCGGCCCTCCTGGCCGCGCAGGTAGAGCACGATCCCGCCCTTCTCGGCGACGAGCCGGAGGGCGGCGTGCAGCTGCGGCCCGCACTCGCACTTGCGGGAGCCGAAGGTCTCGCCGGTCAGGCACTCCGAGTGCACGCGCACGACGGCCTCCGGCCCCGGCTCGCCCGAGACGATCGCCAGGTGCTCCACCCCGGTGGCCGTGTCCCGGTAGGCGCGGAAACGGAAGACGCCGTACTCGGTGGGGATCGTCGTCTCGACCTCGAAGGCGACGGGCCCGCTCATGCGGCGTCCCCCGGGGCCGGAGGGGCCGCGCGGCGGGCGGCTCGTCGGCGCGCGGCGCGGGCCGGCAGCAGCCAGGGGCGGCGCAGATCGGCCAGCAGGATGCCCAGCCCCCAGCCGGCGACGCGCCACACCGCCTCGGCGATGATCGCCCCGGACATCTTCGAGGCGCCCTCCGTGCGCTCGGTGAAGGTGATGGGGATCTCGTCGATGCGCTCGTCGCCGCGCTCCACCAGCCAGCTCATCTCGATCTGGAAGGAGTAGCCGTTGGAGCGGATGCGCTCCAGGTCCCGCCCGGCCAGGAAGGCGGTGCGGTAGCCGCGGTAGCCGGCGGTGATGTCGCGCACCCGGCTGCGCAGCAGGGCGCGGGCGTAGACGGCGGCGCCGCGGCTGAGCAGCCGTCGGCGCAGCGGCCAGTTCTCGGTGCGGCCGCCGGGCATCCAGCGGGTGCCGACCACGAGCGTGGCCCCCTCGTCCAGGCGCCGGAGCATCTCCGGCAGCCGCTCGGGCGGGTGGGAGCCGTCCGCGTCGAACTCGAAGACGGCGCCGTAGCCCTCCGCGATCGCGATCCGGAAGCCGGCGAGGTACGCGGTGCCGAGCCCCAGCTTGGCCGGGCGGCGCAGCACCCGCACGCGCGGCTCGCGTGCGGCGATCGCCTCGGCCGCCTCGCCGGTGCCGTCGGGGGAGGCGTCGTCCACCACGAGCACGTCGATGCGCTCGTGCGCCTCCAGCACCCGCCGGACGATGCCCTCGAGGTTCTCGCGCTCGTTGTACGTGGGCACGATGACGAGGGCGCGGGGCATTGCCTCAGCCTACCGGCCTCGCCGCCGACAGGCTCCGCCCATGTCGGAGCCCGCCCGTCCCACGGCCCACGCTCGGCTTCCGGCTGGGCGCCGAGCACCGCGGGCACGGGCTGATGTGCCGGTGAGCCGGCTGCGTGGACCGATCGCCCGCCGAGCACCGCGGGCACGGGCTGATGCTCGACCGGGTCGGGGCGGCAGCAGGGGCAGGGCGCCGAGCACCGCGGGCACGGGCTCGATGAGCGACGCGGTCCGGCTCGTGGCCGCCTCCGCGAAGGAGCCGGGCGCGGCCGAGCTCGGCCGGGAGTGCGTGCGGGGCAATCGCGGCTCCGCCGCCGTGGCCGGACGGGCGGGCCGAGGCGGACCCGGGGCGCCCCGGCTCAGCGGCGCAGGGGCGGGAAGCCGATCCGCTCGCGCACCTCGGCCATGGTGTCCTCGGCGATCTCGTTCGCCCGCTGTGCGCCGCGGTCCAGCAGCCGGTCGAGCTCGGCCGGGTCCGCGAGCAGTTCCCGGGTGCGGTCCCGGATCGGCGCGAAGACCTGCTCCACCACCTCGGCGAGCCCCTTCTTGAGCTCCCCGTAGCCGCGGCCCGCGTACTGCTCGGCGACCGCCTCGGGCGTGGAGTCCGCGAGGGTCGCGTAGATCGCCAGCAGATTCGAGACGCCCGGCTTGGCCTGCCGGTCGAAGCGGATCGCGCCGTCCGCGTCGGTGACGGCGCGCATGATCTTCTTCCGCGTCGCGCCCGCGGGGTCCAGGATGCGCAGCAGGCCCGCGTCCGACTCGGCCGACTTGGACATCTTCGCCTCCGGGCGCTGCAGATCGTAGATCTTCGCGCTCGCCTCCGGGATGTAGGCCTCCGGCAGCGGGAAGGTCTCGCCGAAGCGGGCGTTGAAGCGCTCGGCGAGGTTCCGGGCCAGCTCCAGGTGCTGCCGCTGGTCCTCGCCCACCGGGACCGCCCGCGTCCGGTACAGCAGGATGTCGGCGGCCATGAGGATCGGGTAGGTGAACAGCCCCACGTTCTGGCCCTCGGCGCCGTGCCGCTGCGACTTGTCCTTGAACTGGGTCATGCGGCCGGCCTCGCCGAAACCGGTGATGGCCCCGAGGATCCAGGCCAGCTCCGCGTGGGCGGGCACGTCCGACTGCACGAACAGGATCGAGCGCTCCGGGTCGATGCCCGCCGCGATGTACTGGGCGGCCGTGGCCCGGGTGCGCTCCAGCAGCTCGGCCGGCTGGAAGGGGGTGGTGATCGCGTGCTGGTTGACGACGCAGTAGATCGCCTGGAACTCCTCCTGCATGCGCACCCAGTTGCTCAGGGCGCCCGCGTAGTTGCCCAGGTGCAGGGAGTCTGCCGAGGGCTGCATGCCCGAGAACAGGCGGGGGGCGTCGCTCATGCGGGGCTCCTCAGATCTCGTAGTCGACCACGACGGGGGCGTGGTCGCTCCAGCGCGCATCGTAGCTGGCGGCCCGGTCGATCGTGTAGTTCGAGGCGGTGCGGGCCAGCTGCGGGGTGGCCATGTGGTAGTCGATCCGCCAGCCGGTGTCGTTGTCGAACGCCTTGCCGCGCTGGGACCACCAGGTGTAGGGGCCCTCCACCTCGCCCGACTGGGCGCGGCCCACGTCGATCCAGCCCAGCCCCGTGCCGCGGGACTCGTCGGCGCACACCACCTCGGCGCCCGCCTCGCCGAAGAACCGGTCGAAGTAGGCGCGCTCGCGGGGCAGGAAGCCGGCGCGCTTCACGTTGCCGCGCCAGTTCCTGATGTCGAGCTTCGTGTGGCCGACGTTCATGTCGCCCAGGAGCAGCACGTGGCGGCCGAGTGCGGACAGCTCCGGCAGCCGCTCCAGCATCGCGTCCAGGAAGCGCCACTTCTCCTCCTGCTTCGGGGTGTCGACCTCGCCGGAGTTCACGTAGACGCTCACCACCGTCAGCGGCGTGCCGTCCACCTCGAGGTCGGCCTCCAGCCAGCGGCCGGCCGAGTCGAAGTCGTCCGGCCCCAGCGCCGTGCGCGTGGCCAGGATCGGCAGCCGGGAGGCGATCGCGACGCCCGCGCGGCCCTTGGCGGTCGCCTCGTCGTTGACCAGGTGCCATTCCCGTCCGTCGATCAGCCGGTCCACGTCGGCGCGGGTGGCGCGCACCTCCTGGACGGCGACGATGTCGGCGCCGCGCCCGGCCAGCCACTCGCCCATGCCCTTGCGGTAGGCGGCGCGGATGCCGTTGACGTTGACGGAGGCGATGCGGACGGTGCGTGGCATGCCCTCGAGTCTAGGGCGCCCGGACGGGCGCGCCTCAGCCGGAGCGCGACCACTCGTCCATCGCGGAGACCCGGAACACCCGGCGGATCCGCGTCCTCTCGTCCATCCCCAGCGCGGCCTCGGCGACGAGGTGCAGGAGGTAGGGGAAGGGGTCGCTGCGGACGCACATCGTGTGCTCGTGCCCCGGTTCCCGGAAGCGGCGGATCTCCACCGTGCCGGGCAGGGTCGTGACCACCTCGGTGCGGTCGAAGCAGGTGCTCTCGTGCGTGAGGAAGGCCACCCGGCCGCTCAACGAGACGCCGTGCAGCCTCGCGGCGATCTCGGCGCCCCGCCTGCCGGGGATCGTCTTCGCCCAGGCGCGCAGCTCGTCGTCGCGGACGAACAGCAGCGGCTCGGGCTGGGCCCGGAAGAAGCGCGCGAGCGCCCCGTCCGGGTCGTTCTCGCCGCGGAAGATCGGTACCCGCGTGGAGGGGATCCGGCGGCGGGCGATGCGGGCGGCCTCCACGCGCCGCCCGGCGTCGCGACGGTCGTCCTGTTCGATTGCGCCCGACTCGGCGGGCGTGTGCTCGTGTTCCATGCCGACATCGTCGGTCCGATCGGCTCCCGGCCGCATCGGCTTCCGGTCGCGGGCGGCTCGGTCGGGGAGCGGACCCCTCGTACCGTTCCGGTCGGCCTGAAGCCGCCGGGGACATCGTCGGCGGTCCGAGTCCTCCCGCTCCCGACCCGGAGGGCTCCGCCTCCGAGCAGGAGCCGTGCCGGAGGCGAGGTCAGCGGCGGTCGGAGTCCTCCCGCTCCGCTTCCCCCTCGATCCGGTCCAGGTTCAGCCGTCGCCGCCGCTCCTCGTGCTCCAGCAGGGCCTGTTCGTCCTCGACCGCGGCGAGACGGCGCAGCAGGGCCCGCCGCCCCCGCGTGAAGCGGGAGGTGCGGTTGATCCGCTCGCGCAGCCGGATCGCCTCCACCGCGAGCCGTTCCCGTCGGGCCCGCGTCTCGGACTCGACCGCCTCGCGCTCCGCCTCCTCGGCGGTGAGCAGGCGAGGGGAGGCGCCGAGGTCGTCCATCGTCACCTTCACCCAGGAGGCGGCCAGCAGCAGCACCATGCAGTTCAACTGGAAGAAGATGAGCACACCTAGGATCACCGCGAAGGAGGCGAGCAGCGGGTTCGAGCTCGCCCCGCCCAGCAGCGCCGAGCCCAGCTGCTTGACCGCGCCGATGAGCAGCGCGCCGAGGACGGCCCCCTGCAGGAGGACCGGGCGGGGGACGCGCAGGCTCGCCAGCACCCGCAGGATCACCGCGGTGATGACCGTGTCCACCAGGAGGGAGACGAGGAAGCCGCCGAACTGGGCCAGTCCGGCCGCCAGCCGGGCGTCCCCGCCGAGCCCGAAAGCGTCCAGGAGCGCGACCACGAGCAGCCGGGGCAGCAGCGAGAGGCCCGCGGACAGCAGCAGGAGCAGCCCGAACACCGCGATCAGCAGCACGTCCCGCAGCTTGGTCGCCACCAGGTTGCGCCCCGTCTGCACCGGCACCTCGAAGATCGTCCGGACCGAGATGCGGGCCCCGTTCATCCACCCGGTCGCGGTCCACAGGGCGCCCGCGAGCGCGGCGGCGCCGGTCCAGCCGAAGGCCGCGGTGGACAGCACGCTGCGCGGCTCCACCCCGCCGTCCTCGCCGAACAGGCCGGGGACCGCGTCGCCGAGCCAGGCGACGAGCCGGTCCAGGAGATGCTCGTTGCCGACCAGGACGAGGCCGAGCGCCGAGAACATGACCCACAGCGCGGCGAAGAAGGAGAAGAGCGCCATGTAGCCGAGCCCCGCGGCGAGCACGGGGCCGCCCGAGTCGACGAGGTGCTGGGCCGCCCGCAGGGGCCGGGTCGCGGTCAGCCAGGCGACGAGGCGGCCGAGCCAGGCGCCGAGGGCCTCGCCGGCGTCGCGGCGGGGGAAGGGCGGGGCGATGCGCCACAGCCCGACCAGGGGGGCGCGCTCCGCATCGGGCGTTCGATCAGTCGAGGGGCTGTCCACGGCAGTAGCCTAGAGCCGGAGCATCGACGCCCCGGCGACATCCCCCGCCTTTCCGGCCGATACGTGCTCCGCAGTGCGACGAGGAGGCACAGGCATGCAGTTGACCGGTTTCGGCGTCGGCACCCGGATCGCGATCGGCCCGGTGGTGCGAATGCCCGACCCCCTGCCGGAGCCGGTCGACGAACCGGCCTCGGCCTCTGCGGACGTCGAGCGGGAGCGGGCGCTCGCGGCGCTCGCGGAGACCGCGGCCGAGCTCGGGGTGCGCGCCTCGCAGGCCGAGGGCTCCGCCCGGGAGGTGCTGGAGGCGGCGGCCATGATGGCGGGCGATCCGAGCCTTTCGGACATGGTGGCCTCCCACACGGCCCAGGGGCGGACGGCCGAGCGGGCCGTGTTCGAGGCCTTCGCCTCCTTCGCCCGCACCCTGCGGGGCATGGGCGGCTACATGGCGGAGCGGGCGAGCGATCTGGCCGACGTGTCCCAGCGCGTGGTCGCCCGGCTCATGGGCGTGCCCGCGCCCGAGGTGCCGCAGCGCGAGGAGCCCTTCGTGCTCGTCGCCCACGATCTCGCCCCGGCCGACACGGCGAAGCTGGATCTGACGAAGGTGCTCGCCCTGGTCACCCGGGACGGCAGCCCCAAGGCGCACACCGGCATCCTCGCGAGCGAGAAGGGCCTGCCCGCCGTGGTGGCGGTGGCCGGCGCGGAGGAGCTGCGGGACGGACAGACGGTCGTCGTGGACGCCGCCGCGGGCACCGTGACGGCCGATCCGGACGAGGCGCTGCTGGCGCGGGCGCGGGCCGAGATGGAGCGCCAGGCGGCGATCGCCGCCGCCCCCCTCGCGCCCGGCGCGCTCGCGGACGGCACGCCGGTGCAGCTGCTCGCGAACGTCGGCAAGCCCGCGGACGCGGCCCGGGCGGTGGAGCTGGGGGCCGAGGGGGTGGGCCTGTTCCGGACCGAGTTCCTGTTCCTGGACGCGGAGCGGGCGCCCTCGGTCGAGGAGCAGCGGGCGGCCTACGCCGAACTGTTCTCCCACTTCCCCGGCAAGAAGGTCGTCGCCCGGGTGCTGGACGCGGGCGCGGACAAGCCGCTCCCCTTCCTCACCGACTCGGACGAGCCGAACCCGGCCCTGGGGCTGCGGGGCCTGCGGGCGCTGCGGGCGAAGGAGCAGCTGCTGCGCGAGCAGCTGACGGCGCTCGCCCAGGCGGCCGCGCAGACGGAGGCGGAGCTGTGGGTCATGGCGCCCATGGTCTCGGACGCCGAGGAGAGCGTCTACTTCACGGGCCTGGCCCGTCAGCTGGGGATCCGCACCGCCGGCTCGATGATCGAGGTGCCGTCGGCCGCGATCCTGTCCGAGCAGATCCTGCGCTCCAGCGACTTCCTCTCGATCGGTACGAACGATCTGACCCAGTACGCGATGGCGGCCGACCGGCTGCTGGGCACGGTGGCGTCCTTCCAGGACCCCTGGCATCCGGCGGTGCTGCGGCTGATCCGGATGGCGGGCGACGCCGGCGCGGCGGCGGATCGGAGGGTCGGGGTGTGCGGGGAGGCGGCGGCCGATCCGCGGCTCGCGATCGTGCTGGTCGGTTTGGGGGTCACCTCGCTGTCGATGGCGCCGCCGGCGCTCGCCGAGGTGCGGGCGGCGCTCGCCGGGGTGACGCTGGCCGAGGCGCGGGAGCGGGCCGAGCGGGCGCTCGCCGCGGACTCGGCGCAGGCGGCGCGGGAGGCCGCGGGCTGAGAGCCGTTCCGGGGCCCGTCCGCGGCTCGTCTCCGGGCAGGGGAAGGGCCCCTCGCGGAGTGAAAAGGGAGGGGTCGCGAGGGGCCCTGGTGCGGTGTCGCTGCAGGGTGTGGTGTTGCAGCGCAGACCACTCTACCGCGTGCGAGGGGCTGCTGCGCGACGCTCGGCGGACTCGGAGCGGACGTCGAGGACTCGTTCAGCCGATGAGCAGGCGGGTGCGGCCCGCGATCTCGGCGCGGTGGGCCCGCACCCCGTACACCTGCCGGATCCGCTCCGGGGTGAGCACCTCCTCCGGGGTCCCGTCGGCCAGGATCCGGCCCTCGGAGAGCAGGACCGCGCGCGTGCAGTAGGCGGAGGCGAGGTCCAGCTCGTGCAGGGCCAGCACGGCCGTGAGCGGGGAGGCGGCGATGCGGGCGAGCAGCTCGTGCTGGTGGCGCAGGTCCAGGTGGTTCGTCGGCTCGTCCAGCAGGACGATGCCGGCGTCCTGCGCGAAGGCCCGGGCGATGAGCACGCGGCGGCGCTCCCCGCCGGACATGCGCTGCAGCGGCCGGTCCAGCAGCCGGCTCAGCCCCCACTCCTCGGCCAGCCGCTCGATCGCGGCGTGGTCGCCCGGCCGGATCGGGCGCCAATCGGGCAGCCCCGCGCTGCGGCCCAGCAGCAGCACGTCCCGGGCGGTGAAGGGCAGCTCCGTCTGCTCGTCCTGGCCCAGCGAGGCCGCCAGCCGGGCCCGTTCCCGGTCGGGCAGGCTGCGGGTGTCGCGACCGCGGATGCGGACCTCGCCCCGCGCGGGCGGGGCCAGACCCGCCAGCACGCGCAGCAGGCTCGTCTTGCCCGAACCGTTCGGACCGACGAGGGCGAGCTTCTCGCCCTCCTCGATCCGCAGACTCGCGTCCGTCACGGCCCGGAGCCCGCCCCGGTCGACCGAGACGCCGCTCGCGGTCAGGGCGCAGAGCCGTGCGGGCTCAGCCGCCATCGCCGACCGCCGCCGACAGCCGCTCCAGGCCCGCGACCGCGGACGGGCCGGGGTGGGAGAGCTCCGCGGGCATCATGACGATCCGGTCCTGCTGCACGGCCGTCAGGGCCTCGGCGCCCGGTTCGGCGAGGAAGTGCCGCCGGGCCTCCTGCTCGCTCTCCCCGTACAGGCCGTAGCCGAGCACGATCCACTCCGGCTGCCGCTCCAGCAGGCTCTCCACGGAGATCGTCAGGTAGTCCTCCGCCTGCTCGCCGTAGGCGTTCTCCAGTCCGGCCGCCTCCAGCAGGCCGCCGCCCAGGCCGCCGGCGCCGTAGGCGGCCAGCGGGTCCTCGGAGGAGAAGTAGTAGACCCAGGCGGCGCTGCGGCCGTCCGGGGCGCGGCCGGCCGCCTCGGCCCTGACCGCCAGGGCGTCGGCCGCGGCGTCGGCGACCGCGGAGGTGCCGAAGACGGTGCCCAGCCGGCGGACGTCGTCGATCACGGTCTGCGGCGTGACGCCCCCGCCCTCGCCGCGGGCGTCGTGACCGCACTCGGCCTGCACGGTCAGCAGCGCGATCCCGGCCGCCTGCAGCTCCTCGGCGTCGGCGCTGAACAGCCCGTAGCCGAGGACGGCGTCGGCGCCGGAGGCGATGATCTGCTCGGTGGCGGGGTCGGCGGGGTCGACGACGAGCTCGTCCGAGGGCGGCTGCCGGAGTCCCTCGGGCAGGGGCGCGCCGAACTCGCCGGCGCGCGCGACGATGCGGTCGGCGGCCCCCGCCGCGTCGAGCAGCTCGACCGCGGCGGTGCCGATCGTGAACACGCGCTGCGGCGCGGCGGGCAGGGTGAGCTGCTCGCCGCAGTCCTGCACCGTGATCGCTTCGCCCGCGGCGGGGCCGGCGCCCGCGTCCGCGCAGCCGCTCAGGCCGAGCGCGAGCCCGGCCGAGAGGGCGAGGAGGGCGCGCCGGGGCGCGGGGCGGACGGGCCGTGAGGCGTCGAGGGACGGGGTCATCCGAGTTCTCCTTCTTTCTGGTGCCGACGCAGCAGGAGCATGAGCATCGGGGTGCCGACGAGGGCGGTGAGCACGCCCAGGGGGATCTCCCGCGGCGCGAGGACGGTTCTGGCCAGGGCGTCGGCGAGCACGAGCACGACGGCGCCGAGCAGGGCGCAGGCGGGCAGCAGCAGCCGGTGCCCGGCGCCCACCAGGCGCCGGGCGAGGTGCGGGACGACCAGGCCCACGAAGCCGACCGAGCCGCTCACCGAGACGGCCGCGGCCACCGCGATCGCCGAGACGATGGCGACGCGGCCGCGCAGCCGCCGGGGGTCCGTGCCCAGGCTGCGGGCGACGTCGTCGCCCAGGCCGACGGCGTCCAGCCGTCTGGCCCACAGCACCAGCAGCAGCAGCGCGGCGCAGCAGCTGACCGCGGGGGCCGGCAGGTCCTGCCAGGAGGCCTGGGAGAGGGAGCCGAGCATCCAGAAGGTCACCGCTCGGACCGCGTCCCGGTCGTCCGAGAGCACGACCACGAGGTTCGTGAGCGCCGCGAGGAAGTAGCCGACGGTGAGGCCGGACAGCACGAGCCGGGAACCGCTCAGGCGTCGGCCGCCGCCGAGCAGGAACAGCACGAGCAGCAGTGCGAGCAGTGCTCCGGCGAACGCCCCCGTGGCGGCACCGACGGCGAGGGCGCCCAGCCCGCCGACGATCGCGAGCGCGGCGCCGAGGGAGGCGCCCGAGGAGATGCCGAGCAGGTAGGGGTCCGCCAGATCGTTGCGTACGATCGCCTGCAGGGCGCAGCCGCTGGCCGCCAGGGCCGCGCCGACGCACAGGCCCAGCAGCACCCGGGGGAGCCGGAGCCGCCAGACGACCGTCGTGAGCGTCGGATCGCTCGCGTCGCCCAGCAGCACGCCGAGGACTCGCCCGGGGGAGGCGGGCAGCTGTCCCAGGCCGACGGCGAGGAGGCAGACCAGGGGGACGACGAGGAGGAGCACAGAGAAAACGATGATTTCTCTTGTTTTTCTTCCGCTTTTCCAGCGGCTCCGGGAGGCGGTCGCGGTGACGTCTGAGGGTGGCTTGACAAAAGGGGGGCGCTCGCCTACGGTCACCGGATAACGATATCAGCTATCGATTAGGTGTCCGAACGGTGCAGCACATCCGGCTCCTCGCGCTCTGGCGAGGCCACACGATCTTCTTCGCCCTCCTCGTCCTGGCGGGCGCCCTGATCTCGGCGAGCTGGATCGGCCAGGCGCTGCTGAGCTCCCGCATCTTCGCGGAGGTGATCGGCTCGGGCCCGTCCGGGTCCTGGCGGGCGGACGCCTTCGCCCCCCTGATCGCGGGGCTCGCGGCGGTGCTCCTGCTGCGGCCGCTGCTCGGGCTCGGCCGGCAGCTCCTGGCCCAGCGGATCATGACGATCGTGAAGAGCGATCTGCGGGCCCGCACGCTGCGGGGCTTCGTCCGCCGCGGCGCGCTCGAGCCGGCGGCGGGCCGCTCGGGACGCGACCACGCGGTCATCGTCGACGGGGTCGAGCACCTGGACGCCTACCTCTCCGGCTACCTGCCCCAGATTGCGGTGACCGTGCTGGTGGTCCTCTCCCTGGGCGGGGTCATGATCGCCCTGGACCCCGTCGCGGGCGCCGCGGCGCTGCTCGCCGCGCTCCTGGTCCCCCTCCTGCCCCGACTCTGGGACCGCGCCCTCGCGCGGCGCGGCGCGGATCACTGGGAGGCCTATCAGGAGCTGCACGCCGAGTTCGTCGACTCGATGCAGGGGATGACCACCCTCGTCGCCTTCGGCGCGGATCGGCGGCGGGAGGCCCAGCTGGTGCAGGCCTCGGCCCGGCTGCTGCGACGCACCCTGGGACAGCTGCGGCTCTCCCTCCTCGAGTCCGGGCTCTCCGCCTTCGCGCTGGCCGCGGTCCCGGCCATCGTGCTCGGGGTGCTCCTCGTGCGCCGGGACTCGTCCGCCTTCGAGCTGTTCGCGCTCGTCCTGCTCTCGATCGAGATCGTGCGGCCGCTGCGGGAGCTGGCCGCGCAGTGGCACGCCGGCTACCTGGGGACCTTCTCCGGCCCGCCGATCCTGGCCCTGCTGGCCGAGGAGCGGTCGGCGGCCGCGGCGCGCCCCGTCCCCGCGGCCGGGGACCCGGGCGCGCGGGACGCCCCGCCGGCCGGGCTGTTCGGAGTGCACGTGCGCCACCCGCGGACGGACCCGGAGGCCGAGCCCGCCGGGCTGAGCGTCGCGGAACTGGCCGTCCCGCCCGGCCTGACCGCGATCGTGGGGCCGAGCGGCGCGGGCAAGTCGACGCTCGCCGCCGTGCTGGCCGGACTGCTCGTGCCGCAGGAGGGGCGCATCGAGCTGCGGGGCGCGCCCTGCGCACCCGACGAGCTGCTGGAGCGGGTGAGCCTGGTCGCCCAGGACCCCGTCCTGTTCGGCGGGACCGTCGCCGAGGAGATCGCCCTGGGCGCCCCCGTCGGCACCACGGGCGCCCGGGCCGAAGGGCTCGCGCGGGAGCTGCTGCGGATCTGCGGCGGGGACTCGGGGCTGACCCCCGGCACGCCCGTCGGCGAGCACGGGGCGCTGCTGTCCGGCGGGCAGCGGCAGCGGGTCGCGATCGCCCGCGCCCTCGCCCAGGAGCGGGAGCTGCTCGCGCTCGACGAGGCCACCTCGGCGCTCGACCCGGCCGGCGAGGCGGAGCTCGTCGCCGCGCTGCGCGCGGCCGATCCCCGGCGCCCGATCGTCGCGATCACGCACCGGCTGGACGTCGCCCGCGGGGCCGAGCGGGTGGTCGTGGTCGAGGCCGGCCGGATCGCCCAGACGGGCGAGCCGGCCGGGCTGCTGGCCGTGGACGGCCCGTTCGCCCGGCTCGCGGCGGCGGAGAGCGGGGTCGCATGAACGCGCTGCGGCCCGTGCTCGCCCTCTCGCGCCACCTGCGCGGCCAGGGCCGCCTGTTCGTCCTGGTGGGCCTCGTCTCCTGGGGTGCGCTGCTGCTGTCCGTCGGCACCGCGCTGTGCTCGATCGGGGCGGCCGCCGCGCTCGCGGCGGGCGAGGCGGCCGATGCGGCCGCCACGGGGCTCGTCCTCGCGCTGGCCGCGGGCGTGCTGTGCCTGGGCCTGCTGCACTGGCTGGAGCAGTGGTTCGCCCACGTGCTGGCCTACCGGGTCATCGACGCGATCCGGCTGCGGGTGCATCGGGCGATCTCCCGGCTGGCGCCGCTGGGCCTGGCCCGGCGCCGCTCGGGCGAGACGGTCTCGGACGCCGAGAGCCTGGAGTGGTTCTACGCCCACACGGCCGCCCAGCTGCTCGCGGGCGCCGGGGCCTGCGCGGCCGTCTCGGCGGCCGCGGCGGTGTGGCTCGGCCCGTTCGCGCTGCTCGTGTGCGCGGCGCAGCTGCTCGTGATCTCGGTGCCGCTCCTGCTGCTGCCGTGGTCCGCCCCGCAGGGCAGGCGCCTGCGCGGCGCCGTGGCGGAGCTCTCGGCCCGCGCGCTGCTCGCCCGCACGAGCGCCCGGGAGACGCTGCTGCTGGGCCGGCTGCCCGTCGTGGCCGCCGAGATGGCGGAGGGCACGCGCCGCGTGCAGGCGGCGCGGCGGGCGATCACGCTCCGCACCTCGCTGGAGCAGGGCCTGGTCGAGGCCTGCACGGCCGCACTCGTGCTGGGGGCGCTGCTGCTCGCGGTGGACGCCGCCGCCCGCGGCGAGCTGGAGGTGCGGCAGGTGCCGCTCGCCGTCTCGCTCGCGGGCCTGTGCCTGCTGCCGGCGACGGCCGCCGCGGCCGCGCTGGCGAAGACCGGGGAGCTCGCGGCGGCCGCCCGGCGCGTGGACGAGCTCATCCGGGCCCCCGGCATCCGACCGCAGCCCCCGGCCGGTCCGGCCGCGCCCCCGCGGGAGGACCCGAGCCGCGCGGGCACGGTGCGGCTGCGGGGCCTGCGCGCAGGCTACCCGGGCGTGCAGCGGCCCGTGCTGGACGGCCTGGAGCTGGACGTGGCGGCCGGCGAGACGCTCGCGATCACGGGGGCCAGCGGGGCCGGCAAGTCGACGCTGGGCCTCGTACTGGCACGGCTCGTCGCCCCGCAGGCGGGCCGGATCGAGATCGACGGGGTGCCCGCGCACGAGGAGGACCCGGAGCGCACGCGGCGCCGGCTCGTGCTCGTGGGACAGCACGCGCACGTGTTCCGGGCGAGCGTCCGGGAGAACCTGCTGGCCCCGGAGGCGGAGGACGAGCGCCTCTGGGCGGCACTGGAGCAGGCCCGACTGGCGGACCGGGTCCGGGCGCTGCCGGCCGGCCTGGACGAGGTGCTCGCCGAGCGGGGCGCGTCCTGGTCCGGCGGGGAACGGCAGCGGCTGGGGCTGGCCCGGGGTCTGCTGCGCGGGGCCGGGGTGCTGCTGCTCGACGAGCCGACCGCCGGGCTCGACGCCCGCACCGAGGCGGAGTTCCTGGCCGCCCTTCGGGAGGCCAGGCGCGGTCGCACCACGATCCTCATCACCCACCGGCCGGCGGTCATGGCGGCGTGCGACCGGGTCGCGGTGCTGGCGGACGGGCGCATCGCGGACAGCGGGCCGCACGAACGGCTGCTGCGCGAGTCCCAGGACTATCGCGCGCTGCTGCTGTCGGAGGGCTCGTCCGAGGACCCCCCACGGGTCGAAGCGTCGCCTCTGCGCGCGGACGCCCGGCAGATCGAAGAGAGGAGGTGACCCATGCAGGAGATCACGATCGTCGCTGTCGAGGAGCAGCGAGCGGCCGAGTCGGTGCTCGCACCGAACTCGCACCACCACGGCCACGTGGCGACCTCGTTCGCCTGGTCGTGAACGACCCCGCGCGGGCCTTGGTCCGGCCCGGCCCCGGTCCGGACCGGGCCCGC
>JAUNLB010000002.1:7795-10452 GCA_030532485.1 Pseudoclavibacter sp. | reverse complement strand
CTCTGCCGCCGCGGCCCGCGGGCGGCTGGTGCCCCGGAATCCCCGGACAGCCGCCCCCCCGGCGGGGGCGGGGGCCGGCCCCGCCCCGGGGCGGGCCGGGCCCCCCGCGGCCCGGCCCCTGCCGTCCCGTCCTCGCCCCCGGAAGGAGCGTCTGTGAACCCGAATCCGCCCGGCCCGCTGCTCGCGAGCCTGCGCCCGCCGACCACGGGGGTGGAGGTCCGCCCGCTGGACCAGCGGCACTGCGTCGTCACGGTCGGCGAACGTCACCACCTCGCGGGGATCCCCGCCGCAACGGCCTCCCAGTTGCTGAGCGCCTGGCGGGCGGGGCGGGAGGACCTCGTCGACCCCGAGCTGGCCCGGGCGGCCGCGCCGCTGCGGGCGCTGCTGGAGGAGGCGGGCGGGAGCGGGCAGGCGCCCTCGCTTCCCGAGGCGGGCCCGGTGACGCCCCGCCCCGGGCTGCGCGCCCTGCTGAGCGGCGACGAGGAGATGCTGACGGCGCTGCGGGGACGGCTGCACGGCTCCGATCCGGTGCAGATCATGCCCTGGCCCGGGGTGCGCCCGCTGCTCAACCGGGCCTTCGAGGAGGGGACGATGCTGGTGGTCGCCGTCCGGGGCGCCAGGGAGGCGGAGCTGGTGGACCTCGACCGCTCCTGTCATGACATGCGGGTCCCCTGGTTCCCGCTGGAGCTGGTCCGGGGCAGGATCTGGGCCGGTCCGCTGGTCACGCCGGGCGAGGGGGCCAACTACGAGGACGCGGTCGCCCGGCGCCGGGCGGCGGCCCGCGACGCCCGGGTCCACCGGGCGGTGCGGATCCCGGCCCCCGAGGGCGACCAGGGACCCGCGCCGACCGAGCTGGCGCCGGTGCTGGACGCCGCGCTCGAGCTGTCGGAGGCGGCGTGCCGGGCGCTCGCCGATGCGGGCGAGGGCGGCGGGGACGTGCTGTACGAGGTCTTCGCGGAACAGGGGGAGGTGCGCACCGTGGGCCACCCGGTCCTGCCCATGCCCCACCGCCGGTGCCGGCAGCGCCGCCACCGCCCGCAGGACCTGCTGGACGAGCGGACGGGCCTGGTGCTGCGGGTGCGCGAGGTGCGCCACGACCCCAAGGTGCCCCCCGGCCTGGTGACCCGCCAGAGCGATGTGTCGGACATCCGGGCCGTCACCGCCTGGGCGAACAACGTCCTGTGCCAGGGCTCCGCCTTCGACGATCCGGAGGCGGCGCAGCGCGCGGCGATCGGCGAGTCCGTGGAGCGCTACTGCGGGAACATCCTGGACACGCTGCCGGTCACCGTGGGCTCCCACCGCGAACTGCGGGCTCGGGGCCTGCCCGCGCTGGACCCGCGGGAGCTCGTCCTGTACAGCGAGGAGCAGTACCGGGCGCCGAGCTTCCCCTTCGTGCCGATGACCCGGGAGCTGCGCATCCACTGGGTGCCCGGTCGCAGGATCGGCAGCGGCGAAGAGGTGCTGGTCCCGGCCTCGCTGGTCTACGTGAACTGGTACTCGGCCGGTTTCGCGGCGGCCCCGCCGACGAACTTCTGCGCCTTCGCGGGCATCGCCGCCGGTCCGGACGAGGACTTCGCCGTCGCCAGCGCGATCGAGGAGATCGTCGAACGCCACGCCACCATGGTCTGGTGGCTCAACGCCCAGCCCTTGCCGCGGGTGCGGGAGTTCCGCCCGCCGGTCGGCGCGGAGCGGCTGCGCATCGCCGCCCTCCACCTGGACAACGAGTTCGGGGTCCCCGTCGCGGCGGTCGTCGTGCACGACGACGAGGACCGCCTGGTGAACATCGGCTTCTCGGCCCGCCCCTCCTTCGCGCAGGCCGCGGACAAGGCGCTCAGCGAGGCGCTGACCCTGCAGGAGGGCTCCAGGGACCTGCTGCGAGCGGACGGGCTGCACTGGCGGGTCATGGCGGACGGGGAGCTGAACGGGCGCGCGTTCAAGCCCTGGCGGGCGGATCGCGCCTATCTGGACGACTTCCGCGAGGACATGCGGGACTGCGACGATCTCATGGTCCAGCAGCAGGTCTACCTCGACCCTCGGGCCGGACGGCGCATGGCCCGGCTGCTGGAGCCGCAGAAGTCGCGGTCCGCGCGGGGGCTGCCGGAACTGTCCGGCCGCAGCGCCGGGGACTACCTCCGAGCGATGTCGAGGGCGGGCATCGACCCCGTCGTCGTGGACATCACGACCCCCGATGTGCGCAGCACCGGCCTGCGGGTCGTGCGGGTCGTCGCCCCGGGCGCGGTGGGCAACGCTCCGGCGGCCTTCCCCTTCCTCGGCCGTCGGCGGGTCCAGGAGATCCCCGTCGAGCTCGGCTGGCGGGAGCGGCCGCTGGCCGAGTCGGCGTTGAACTTCTTCCCCATGCCGCATGCCTGAGCGGGAAGCGCTCCGGGTGCGGGCCGTGCGGATCGTGCACGATCCCCCGCTGCCGGCGGCGTTCCTCCACTATCAGCTGGCGCTGCCCTCGGCGCCGGGCGTGGACGCCGTCGCCGCCGCCGTCGGCATGAGCGGGGACGATCCCGATGGGCTCCTGTCCCGGGCCGCGGCCAGGCACTGGTGGTCCGCGGACCACGGGCAGCTGCCGCTGCGCCTCGCCTCGTCCGGCGCGCTCGCCGCGGCCGGCGAGCTGCGGCTGCCGGCGGAGCGGCTCGGACTGGCGGATC
>JAUNLB010000002.1:0-7785 GCA_030532485.1 Pseudoclavibacter sp. | reverse complement strand
GGCTGCCCCCTCGAGGCGCCGGACCCCGATCGGCGGCACGCCTGGGTCCCCGCCCGGCTGCTGCGCGAACCGTGCGAGGCGGCGGAGGAGGGGACGCCGGGCTGGGTGCCGTACTCGCTGGCCTTCCCCAGGTGGCAGGACACCCGAGCCGAGGAGCCGCGCACCCATCCGCCCTTCTTCGCGGGCATCGGCGCCGGGACGGATGTCGCGGAGGCGAGCGCGGACGCCTGGGCGCAGCTGCGCGCCCAGGACGCGCTGTGGGCCTGGTGGTCCGATCCCCGCGCCCCGTCGCCCTTCCCGCTGCTCCCGTCGGCGCAGATCGCGGCGCTGTGCGAGGGGGGCGGTCCGTTCCGGCTCGAGCTGGGGCACATCCCCGCCCCGCTCGGCGGCCGGGCGGTGCTCGCGCGGGCGGAGGCGGAGGGGCTGTCCGCGCTGGGGGCCGCCTGCGGCTCCGAGGAGGCCGCCCAGCGGGCCGCCGTCGCCGGGGCGCTGTGGCAGCTCGTCGTGGCCCGAGCGCTCGACGACCCCGGCGACGCGCTGCACCGCTCGGGCGTGGCCGGGCTCTCGCCGCACCGGGCGGACCGCGCCTATCTGGCCGCGGCCGGCCCCCGGCGCCGGAGGCTGCTCGATCCGCTCGGCCACGTGCAGCTGCTGCTGGATCCGATTCTGCAGGCGGAGATCGCCCGCCGCTTCGCGCAGCGGGCGGAACCGGCCGCGGCCGCCGAGCCGGCCGCCTCGCGAGCTCCCCTCGGCGGGGTCTGGCGCGTCCGGCTCTCGCCCGCGGGCTCGGCGGGCGGGACGGTCTGCGTGCGGCTGCTCGTGCCGGCCGCGCGCACCCCGCCGCTCGGCGCGTTCCCGGCCGAGCCGTCGGCGGGGAGGGCGGGCGAGGAGCGGGCGGCGCGGCCGGAGGGGCCGGAGGGGCTGCCCTATCCGGGCTGGTGAGCCGTCCGGATCAGCGGCGGCCGCGCAGGGCCGCCTGCTTGACGTCGGCGATCGCCTGGGTGATCTGGATGCCCCGCGGGCACGCCTCGGTGCAGTTGAAGGTCGTGCGGCAGCGCCACACGCCCTCCTTGTCGTTGAGGATGTCCAGGCGCAGCTTCGACGCCTCGTCGCGCGAGTCGAAGATGAAGCGGTGGGCGTTCACGATCGCGGCCGGGCCGAAGTACTGGCCGTCCGTCCAGAACACGGGGCAGGAGGTCGTGCAGGCCGCGCACAGGATGCACTTGGTCGTGTCGTCGAAGCGCTCCCGGTCGGCGATCGACTGGATGCGCTCCTTCTCGGGCTTGTCGCTCGCGATGAGGAAGGGCTTGACCTCCCGGTAGGCGTCGAAGAAGGGCTCCATGTCCACCACGAGGTCCTTCTCCAGCGGCAGGCCCTTGATGGCCTCCACGTACACGGGCCGCGTGATGTCGAGGTCCTTGATGAGGGTCTTGCAGGCCAGTCGGTTGCGTCCGTTGATGCGCATGGCGTCCGAACCGCAGATCCCGTGCGCGCAGGAGCGGCGGAAGGTCAGCGAGCCGTCCTGGTCCCACTTGATGCGGTGCAGCGCGTCCAGGACGCGGTCGGTGGCGTACATCTCGACGTCGAAGGACTGCCAGTACGGCTCGGCGTCGCTCTCGGGGGAGTAGCGCCGGATGTTGAGCGTGACCGTGAAGGGCTTGGGGGCCTCCACGGGGCGTGCCTGCTCTTCGGACATGGCTGTTCTCCTAGTACTTGCGCTCGGTCGGCTCGTATCGCGTGACGCGCACGGGCTTGCGGTCCAGGCGGATGTGGTCGGCGGGGTCCGGCGAGGTCGCGTCGCCCGTCAGGTACGCCATGGTGTGGTGCATCCAGTTCACGTCGTCCCGCTTGGGGAAGTCGTCGCGCATGTGCCCGCCGCGGGACTCCTGGCGGTTGAGGGCGCAGTAGACGAGCACCTCGGCCAGATCGAGCAGGAAGCCCAGTTCGATGCCCTCCAGCAGCTCGGTGTTGAAGCGCTTGCCCTTGTCGTGCACCCCGATGTTCCGGTAGCGCTCGCGCAGGGAGTGGATGACCCGGGTCGCCTCGGTGAGGGTCTCGGCGGTGCGGAACACCTGGGCGTTCACGTCCATGGTCTCCTGCAGCTCCCGGCGCAGGCCCGCGACCGACTCGGTGCCGCCGGAGGACATGAGCTGCTCGATCAGGCCGCGCACGAACTTCGTGGGGTCCTCCGGCAGGGGCACGAAGTCCGCGGTCTTCACGTACTCGACGGCGCGCCGGCCGGAGCGCTTGCCGAAGACGTTGATGTCCAGCAGCGAGTTGGTGCCCAGGCGGTTGGAGCCGTGCACCGAGACGCAGGCGCACTCGCCGGCGGCGTAGAGGCCGGGGACGACCGTCTCGTTGTCCGAGAGCACCTCGGCGTCGTTGTTGGTGGGGATGCCGCCCATGGCGTAGTGCGCCGTCGGGTAGACCGGCACGGGCTCCACGACGGGGTCGACGCCCAGGTAGGTGCGGGCGAACTCGGTGATGTCCGGCAGCTTGGTCTCCAGCACCTCGGCGCCCAGGTGGGTGCAGTCGAGGTACACGTAGTCCTTGTGCGGGCCGGCGCCGCGGCCGTCGAGGACCTCCTGGACCATGGAGCGGGCGACGATGTCGCGCGGGGCGAGGTCCTTGATGGTCGGGGCGTAGCGCTCCATGAAGCGCTCGCCGGAGGCGTTTCGCAGGATCGCGCCCTCGCCGCGGGCGCCCTCGGTGAGCAGGATCCCCAGGCCCGCCAGCCCGGTCGGGTGGAACTGGAAGAACTCCATGTCCTCCAGCGGCAGGCCCTGCCGCCACACGATGCCCATGCCGTCGCCGGTCAGGGTGTGGGCGTTGGAGGTGGTCTTGAAGACCTTGCCGAAGCCGCCGGTGGCGAAGATGAAGGCCTTGCCCTGGAACACGTGCAGCTCGCCCGTCTTGAGCTCCAGCGCGACGATCGCCGCCGGCCGGCGCACGCCGTCCACCTCGCTCATCACCATGTCCAGGGCGTAGAACTCGTTGAAGAACTTCACCTCGTGCTTGACGCAGTTCTGGTACAGGGTCTGCAGGATCATGTGGCCCGTGCGGTCGGCCGCGTAGCAGGCGCGGCGCACGGGGCTCTTGCCGTGGTCGCGGGTGTGGCCGCCGAAGCGCCGCTGGTCGATGCGCCCCTCCTGGGTCCGGTTGAACGGCAGGCCCATGTTCTCCAGGTCCAGGACCGCCTCGATGGCCTCCTTGGCGAGGATCTCCGCCGAATCCTGGTCGACGATGTAGTCGCCGCCCTTGACCGTGTCGTAGGTGTGCCACTCCCAGTTGTCCTCCTCCACGTTGGCGAGCGCGGCGGCCATGCCGCCCTGCGCGGCGCCCGTGTGGGAGCGGGTGGGGTACAGCTTGGTGATCACGGCGGTGTCCGCGCCCTGCGCGGCCTCGATCGCGGCCCGCATCCCGGCGCCGCCGGCGCCGATGATGACGATCTCGTGCTGATGGAAGTGCACACCGTCGACGGTGCGCAGGGGGGCGAGCTTGTTCTCCATGGGGATGTGGGGCGTCTTTCTGGTCGCTGGGATCGCTTATCCGTGGCAGATGCTCGGCAGCAGCTCCGCCGGGGCGCCGGCCGGGCACGGGTCGAAGGTGAAGACCACGAGCAGGCCGAGGATGATCAGGGCCGCGGCGGACAGGAGCAGGACCGCGTGCAGGAAGCGGCGGGTGCCGGGCTTCGCGACGTAGTCGTTCACGAGCGTGCGCATGCCGTTGGCGCCGTGCACGAGCGCGAGCACGAGCATGAGGCCGTCCCAGACCCGCCAGAACGGCGAGGACCACTTGCCGCCGACGAAGGCGAAGTCGATGGCCTTGATCCCCTCGCCGACCATGAGGTTGGCCCACAGGTGGCCGATGATGAGCACGACCAGGAGGACGCCGGAGAAGCGCATGAAGCTCCAGCCGATCTTCTCCCAGTTGACGCCCCTGCGGCGCTCGGAGAAGGGGGTGCGCGGGTATTCGATGCTGTCGATCGTCATGGTGCGGCTGCTCCGGGCTAGTGGCTGAAGACGTTGACGAGGTGGCGCGGGGTGAAGCCCAGCATGCACAGCACCCAGACGCCGATGACGATCCAGAACATGAGCCGCTGGTGCTTGGCGCCGCCGGGCAGGAAGTCGATGAGGATGATCCGCAGGCCGTTGAAGGCGTGGTACAGGATCGCGCCGACCAGGCCGACCTCGCCCAGGCCCATGATGGGGGTCTTGTAGGCGTGGATGGCGGCGTTGTAGGCCTCGGGGCCGATGCGCACGAGCGCCGTGTCGAGGACGTGCACGAGCAGGAAGAAGAAGATCGCGACGCCGGTGATGCGGTGCAGCACCCAGGACCACATTCCCTCGGTGCCGCGGTAGAGGGTGCCGCCGAGGCGGCTGCGCTTCGCCTTCCCGCGCGGGGCGGGGGAGGCGGCCGGGGTCCGGTCCGGAGTGCCCGTCTGGAGTGTTGACACGGAAGCTCCCCTTCGTCGATCGTCGTGCCCGCCGGCCGGACTGCGAGCCTTCTCGCCGCTCGCCGCTCCGGGGCGGGCGCTCGCACGCACCGGTGCGCGCTCGCAGCCTACCCCGATCGGACCCCGCAGCCGGATAAGGGCAGCCTCAGCACCCGCGCCCTCGGCGGGCCGCGGCGGGGCGAGGCCCGGATTTCCGGGCCCGGGGGCGCACCGGCTCGGGGAATCGCGCGCCGAACCTCGACAGAACCCGGGAAACGGCGCGGATGACGCGGCGCCGCGGCCGGGCTCTGTCTATCCTGTCCGGCATGCCCGACGCGCTCGACCGTTTCTACAGCATCATCCCGGCGGGGGGCGCCGGTTCGCGGCTGTGGCCGCTGTCCAGAGCGGGCGCGCCCAAGTTCCTCCGGGACGTGGCCGGCCAGGGGACCACCCTGCTGCGCGGCACCTGGGACCGTCTGCTGCCGCTCGGCGGACCGGATCGGATCCTGGTGGTGACCGGCCGGGCGCACGAGCGGGAGGTGCGCCGCCAGCTGCCCGAGCTGCGGCCGGAGAACACGGTGCTCGAATCGGAGGGTCGGGACTCCTCGGCCGCCATCGGCCTGGCGGCGGCCGTCCTCGTGCGCCGGCAGCCGGACGCGATCGTCGGCTCCTTCGCGGCCGACCACCTGATCGGGGCGACCGGCCGCTTCCACGCCGCCGTCCGGGAGGCGGCGGCGACGGCCGAGGCCGGCTACATCGCCACGATCGGCATCCAGCCCTACGAGCCCTCCGAGGCCTTCGGCTACATCCGCACCGGCCCCCCGCTGGTCATCCCCGGCGCCCCCGGCGCCCGGGCGGTGGAGAGCTTCGTGGAGAAGCCGGACGCCCGCACGGCCCGCCGCTACCTCGATTCGGGCGAATACCTGTGGAACGCGGGCATGTTCATCGCCCGGGCCGATCTGCTGCTGGCGGAGCTGGAGCGGGGAGCGCCGGAGCTCGCGGCCGGCCTCGCCGAGATCGCGGACGCCTGGGGCACCGCCCGCCAGGAGGCGGTCCTGGCCGAGCTGTGGCCCCGGCTGCCCAAGATCGCGATCGACTACACGGTCGCCGAGCCGGCGGCCCGCGCCGGCCGGCTCGCGGTCGTGCCCGGCTACTTCCAGTGGGACGACGTGGGCGACTTCGCCGCCGTCGGCCGGCTGCACCAGATCCGCCACGCGGCGGAGGCGGAGGAGGCGAACGGCCTCTTCGTGCAGGGGGACGCCGGTCGGGTGGTGAGCGTGGACGCCTCGGGTTTCGTGTGCGGCGGCTCCGGCCGGGTGATCGCGGTCGCGGGGATCCCCGACGTGGTCGTGGTCGACACCCCCGACGCCCTGCTCGTGACGACGCGGGCGAAGGCGCAGCAGGTCAAGCAGCTCGTGCAGGCGCTCGGCGAGCGCGGACTGGACGAGGTGCTCTGAGGCGGCCCCGCGGGCCGGCGCCGGAGCGAAGATCGACCAGGCCGCCCCGTTCGGCGCCGACGGCGGGTCGGTGTCGGAGCGGCATTGACGCGGGCGCGCGCATCTGGTGTGATGGCGGCTTGCGCAGCGCGCACCCGTGCGCCCGCGCCGCGGCAGCCCCTCCGAAGTTCGTGCAGTAACGTGCCTCGCGGGACCCGGCCCGCGGCGACGGGGCCGCGAGGCGAGGACGATGAGGAACGACGACACCATGAGTCAGACGCAGCAGCCGTGGAGCAACGGGGCGGGGGGATTTCCGCCGGTGCCGGGAATGATGGCGGACCCGCGGATCCCCGCGCCGCCGACGCTGTTCTCGCTCACCACGACCCTCACCTCGCAGCAGCTGAAGGAGCGCCGCCACCCGGGCGAGATCCCCTGGCTGATCGTCGGGATCGTCGTGAACGCGATCATCACGGCCGTCCTGCTCTCCCTGCTCCCGCCGACGGTCGAGCAGCTCGTGAACGGCGAGCCGGCCAACCCCTTCCTGCTCCAGTACATGCTGCTCGCGCTCTTCGCCCCGCTCGTGGTCTACCTCGTCCGCGCCCTCCTGTACGGCCGCATGCGCGTGCAGGCCGTGCGCATGTCCCCGACCCAGTTCCCCGACGGCTACCGCATGGTGGTCGAGGCGGCCCAGGCAGCGGGGCTGCGCCGGGTGCCCGACGCCTACGTGGTGCTGGGCAACGGCCAGATCAACGCCTTCGCCGCCGGGCACGCCCACCGCCGCTTCGTCGCCGTCTACTCGGACCTCTTCGAGGTGGGCGGGGCCGTGCGCGACCCCGAGGCGCTGCGCTTCGTCATCGGTCACGAGGTCGGCCACATCGCGGCGGGCCACACCTCCTTCTGGCGGGTGCTCGCCGGCTACTTCACCCTGCAGCTGCCGGTGCTCGGCAGCGTGCTCTCCCGCGCGCAGGAGTACACGGCGGACAACTTCGGCTACTGCTTCGCCCGCGAGGGGGCGCCGGGCGCGATGGCCGTGCTCGCGAGCGGCAAGTACCTGAACCGTGAGATCAACATCGTCGAGTTCGCCGACCGGGCGGTGACCGAGCGGGGCCTCTTCCCCTTCCTGGTGAACCTCCTCGCCAGCCACCCCGTGCTCAGCTGGCGCACCCACGCCCTGCTGGACCGCTCCCGGCCCGGCAACCTCTTCCTGCGGCCGCGCCGGCCGCTCGCCTCCGGCCAGAGCCTGCCCTCCGGCTCCTCGGCGACCGTCACCTGGGCGGCCCCCGCGCAGGCCGCGGACTTCCTGGAGCAGTACGAGGCCGGCCGGCCCGACCACTTCGGCGGCGTGGAGCCGCTGCCCGCCCCGGCCCCCGCCCCGCAGACCCCCGAGCTGGACGGCCGCTGGCGGCTGTCCCCCTCGGCGCCCGGCCCCGCGGGACCGGGCCCGGCCGGCCCCGGCCCCGGCCCCGCCGGCGGCCCCGCAGGCCCCGCCGGTCCCGCCGCTCCGGGGGGACCGGCCGGTCCCGCCCCGGCGGCGTTGGAGGCTCGGATCATCGGCGTGGACGAGAACACCCGTCCCGGCTACGACACCGGGGGCGGCCCCGGCTGGCACGCCCCGGACGGGGCCGGCGCGCCCGACTACCGCTCGGCGCCCGACTACTCGGGGCCGCGCTACAACGCGAACCCCGAGTCGGCCTTCGGCATGTCCGGGGCCGGCACCCCCTCGGGTGCGATCCCCTTGCCGGCCGGCCCCTCCGCCTCCGCGCCCGGCCGCCCGGGGACGGACACCCTGCCGAGCATCGAGGTGGACCCGGCCGAGCAGGGCCTTCCGGCCGAGGAGCAGGCCGCCCCGACCCCGCAGGCGCCCGACTACTCGGTCCCCGCCGGCTACGCGGGCCGTCCGCGCCAGGACGTGGA
>JAUNLB010000098.1 GCA_030532485.1 Pseudoclavibacter sp. | reverse complement strand
GCCGAGCACCACGTAGTCGCGGGGGAAGGCCATCGCCGAGACGATCTCCCGCGGCATCAGCGTGAACGCGACGCTCATCTTCTCGCTGAGCCGCTACCGGGAGGTCGTGAACGCCTACCTGCTGGGCCTGGAGCGGGCCCGCGAGCAGGGGCGGGAGCTGTCCGCGATCCACTCGGTCGCCTCCTTCTTCGTCTCCCGCCTGGACACCGAGGTGGACCGGCGCCTGGACGGGATCGGCTCGGAGCGGGCCCGCGAGCTGCGCTCGCAGGCGGCGCTCGCGAACGCCCGCCTGGCCTACCAGGTCTACGAGCAGGCCTTCGCCACCGAACGCGCCCGGCTGCTGCTGGCGGAGGGCGCCAATCCGCAGCGGCCCCTGTGGGCCTCCACGGGGGTCAAGGATCCGGCGCTGGACCCCACCGCCTACGTGACCGGGCTCGTGGCCCCCGACACGGTCAACACCATGCCGGAGCAGACCCTGGCGGCCCTCGAGCAGACGCCCGCGGTCGAGGGTGGCACCGTCCAGGACGGCTACCACGAGGCCAATCGGCTCCTGGACGCCCTGGCCGGGCTCGGGATCGACTACCGGGAGGTCGTGGAACTGCTGGAGCGAGAGGGCGTCGACAAGTTCATCGCCTCCTGGGAGCAGCTGCGCGACACCGTGCGCGCACAACTGCAGGCCGCATCACCGGGCGCCTCGGAACCAGGACAGCCCGCATCGGAAGGGGACGCCGCCTCATGAGCATCATCGTCAGCACCTCGGGTTCGGCGGCGCAGACCGCCGAACGCCACCTGCCCGGCCTCGTGGCCGAGCGCGTCGCCTCCCGGCTGTTCGCGCTCGATCCGGATCTGTGGGGCCCGGCCGCCCGGGAGGAGGCCGGAAAGCGCCTGGGCTGGACCCGTGCGGTCGAGCGCTCCCGGCCGCTCGTGCCGGAGATCCTCGAGCTGAAGCGGCGGTTGAACGCCGACGGGGTGGACCGCATCGTGCTCTGCGGCATGGGCGGCTCCTCGCTCGCCCCCGAGGTGCTCGCCCGCACCGCGGGGGTCGAGCTGACCGTGCTCGACTCCACCGACCCCGGGCAGGTGTCCGCGGCCCTCGCCGAAGGGCTGGAGCGCACCGCGGTGGTGGTCTCCTCGAAGTCCGGCTCGACGGTCGAGACCGACTCGCAGCGCCGCGCCTTCGTCGAGGCCTTCGAGCGGGCCGGCCTCCGGCCGCAGGAGCGGATCGTGGTGGTCAGCGACCCCGGCTCCCCTCTGGCCGAGGCCCAGGCCGCCGAGGGGTACCAGGTCTTCCTGGCCGATCCGAGCGTCGGCGGCCGCTTCTCCGCGCTCACCGCCTTCGGCCTGGTGCCCGCGGGCCTGGCGGGCGTGGACATCGAAGCGCTCCTGGACGAGGCGCAGGCGGCCCAGGCCGTGCTGGAGCTCGACTCGCCGGACAACCCCGGGCTCGTGCTCGGCGCCGCCATGACCGGCGGCGAACCGGTCAAGACCTATCTGGGCATCGTCGAGGAGGACGCGCCGATCCTCGGCTTCGGGGACTGGGCCGAGCAGCTGATCGCCGAATCCACCGGAAAGGACGGCCGCGGCCAGCTGCCCGTGCCGCTGGAGCCGGCTGCGCCGGAGCTGGCCGCCGCACTGCCGGATCTGCAGATCGTCCGGCTCGTCGCCGACGCCGCCGCCTCGCCCGCTCGGGGCGACGAGATCGCCGTCTCCGCTCCGCTGGGCGCCCAGCTGCTGCTGTGGGAGGTCGCGGTCGCGGTCGCGGGGCGGATCATCGGCATCAATCCCTTCGACCAGCCGGACGTGGAGTCCGCCAAGGCCGCCGCCCGCGGACTGCTGGAGTCCACTCCGGCGCCCGAGCCGGCCCTCTTCGCCGCCGACGGGATCGAGGTGCGCCTCGCCGGCGGCCTGGCCGTGGAGGCGCGGAGCCTCGAGGCGGCCGTCGACGCCCTGCTGGAGCGGCTGCCCGCCGACGGCTTCCTCTCCGTGCAGGCCTACGCGGACCGGACGCGGCTGACGGATCTGCCGCGGCTGCGCGAGCTGCTGGCCCGCCGGGCCGGCCGCCCGGTCACCTTCGGCTGGGGCCCGCGCTTCCTGCACTCCACCGGACAGTTCCACAAGGGCGGCCCGGCCGTGGGCGTCTACCTGCAGATCACCGCCGACGAGCAGCGGGAGCTGCCGATCCCCGGCCGGCCCTTCTCCTTCGGCGAGCTCATCGCCGCCCAGGCGGCGGGCGACGCGAGCGTGCTCGCCTCGCACGGCCGGCCGGTGCTGCGCCTGCGGCTGCTGGATCCGCGAGCGGGTGCGAAGCGGCTCGTGGAGCTGCTGGAGACCGCATGAGCCCGGTCGAGATCGCCGCCGGCAGCAATCCGCTGCGCCCGCCGGAGGAGCGGCGGATCAACCGCATCGCCGGCCCCTGCGCCCTGGTGCTCTTCGGGGTGACCGGCGACCTGTCCCGCCGCAAACTCCTGCCCGCGGTCTACGACCTGGCCAACCGCGGACTGCTGCCGCCCTCCTTCGGCCTGGTCGGCTTCGGTCGGCGCGAGTGGAGCGACGACGAGTTCCGCGCCTTCGTGCGCGAGAGCGTCGAGGCCTCCGCGCGCACGCCCTTCTCCGAGGAGGTGTGGACCGAGCTGGCCGGCGGCATGCGTTTCGTGCGCGGCGAGTTCGACGAGACGGCGGCCTTCGAGCGCCTGCGCCAGACCCTGGCCGAACTGGACCGGGATCGCGGCACGCGCGGCAACGCGGCCTTCTACCTCTCCATCCCCCCGCGCTCCTTCCCCGAGGTGACCGACCGGCTGCGCGCCGCGGGACTCGCCGAGCAGCCCCCGGGGAGCTGGCGGCGGGTCATCATCGAGAAGCCCTTCGGCGAGGACCTGACGACCGCCCGCGCGCTCAACGACATCGTCGAATCGGTCTTCCCGGGCGACGCGATCTTCCGGATCGACCACTATCTGGGCAAGGAGACGGTGCAGAACATCCTCGCGCTGCGCTTCGCGAACCACATGTTCGAGCCGCTGTGGAACGCCGCCCACGTGGACCACGTGCAGATCACGATGGCCGAGGACATCGGGGTCTCCGGGCGGGCCGGCTACTACGACGGCGTCGGGGCGGCCCGGGACGTCATCCAGAACCATCTGCTGCAGCTGCTCGCGCTCACCGCGATGGAGGAGCCCCTCTCCTTCGATGCGAAGGACCTGCGGGCCGAGAAGGAGAAGGCGCTGGCGGCCGTCCGGCTGCCGCAGGATCTCGGGCTGGGCACCGCGAGGGGCCAGTACGGCTCCGGCTGGCAGGGCGGCGAGTACGTGCGCGGCTTCCTGGAGGAGGAGGGCATGAACCCGCGCTCCACCACCGAGACCTACGCCGCGCTGCGCCTGGAGATCGACGCCCGCCGCTGGGCCGGGGTGCCGTTCTACGTGCGCACCGGCAAGCGTCTCGGGCGACGGGTGACGGAGATCGCCGTCACCTTCAAGCAGGCCCCCGACTATCTGTTCTCGCCCTCGCAGCGCGCCTCGCTCGGCCCCAATGCGCTCGTGTTCCGCGTCCAGCCGGACGAGGGCCTGACCCTTCGCTTCGGCGCCAAGGTGCCGGGGGCGGGCATGCAGGTGCGCGACGTGACGATGGACTTCGGCTACGGCCACGCCTTCACCGAGTCCAGCCCGGAGGCCTACGAACGGCTCATCCTGGACGTGCTGCTGGGCGATCCGCCGCTGTTCCCCCGGCACGAGGAGGTCGAGTTGAGCTGGCGCATCCTGGATCCGGTGGAGGAGTTCTGGGCCGGGCGGGGCGCCCCCGAGACGTACCGGCCGGGCGGCTGGGGACCCGAATCCGCCGACGCCCTGCTCGCGCGGGACGGCCGATCCTGGAGGCGACCGTGACCGTCGAGACCTCCGAGACCACCACCAGCGAGATCGGCAGGCGACCGTGATCATCGAGATGTCCGACACCACCACCAGCGAGATCGGCAGGCGGCTCGTCCAGGTGCGGGAGGAGGGCGGCGCGATCGCGCTCGGCCGCGTCCTGACGCTCATCATCGCCATGGACGGCGACTTCGACGAAGCCGCCGTGGCGGCGGCCAACCGGGCCTCCGGCGAGCACCCCATGCGGGTGATCGCGCTGCATCGCAGCGATCCGGGGGCCGACCGCGCCCGCATCGACGCGGAGATCCGCGTCGGCGCCCATGCGGGGGCCGGCGAGGTCGTCGTGCTGCACGTCTCGGGCCCGGCCGGGGAGGATCCGGACACGCTGGTGCAGGCGCTGCTGCTGCCGGACGCCCCCATCGTCTGCTGGTGGCCGCGCTCGGTCCCGGAGGCCCCCGGCCGGACCCCGCTCGGCCGCCTGGCCCAGTCCCGGATCGTGGACACCGGCTGCGCGTCCCGACCGGACGAGGTCCTGGAGCGGCTGCGGGGATCCTTCACTCCCGGCGACGGTGACCTGGCCTGGACCCGGATCACCCTGTGGCGCGCCCAGCTGGCCGCCGTGCTGGACCAGGCGCCCTACGAGCCGGTGCGCGCCGTCGAGGTGCACGGACGGCCCGGGTCCTCCTCGGCGCTGCTCATGGCCGCCTGGCTGCGCCTCCTGCTGGACGCCCCCACCCGACTGCTGATCGGGGACGAGGCGCTGCCCTGCGGGAACTCCGGTCTGGGCTCGGTCCGTCTGGAGCGGGGCTCCGGTGCGGTCCGGCTGGCCCGCACGAGCGACGCGGTGCTGAGCCTGCACCTGCCCGATCACGCCCCGCAGCCCATTCCCATGCCCGTGCGGGATCTGACCGATCTGCTGTCCGAGGAGCTGCGCTCGCTGGCTCCCGACCGGGTGCTGCAGGAGGTGCTGGAGCGGGGCGTGCCGCTGCTGTCGGCTCCCGGCCGGGCGAGCTCATGACGGTTCCTCGCCTCATCGTGCTGCCCGACGCCCGCCGCGCCGCACAGCGCCTGGCCGAGGACGCCGTCCGCTTCCTGCGGACGCGGGACCGCGCCGAGACGCACATCGCGGTCTCCGGCGGCTCGCTCGCCCGGCTCGCCGTGCCCGCGCTCCTGGACGGGCTCGCGGCCGAGGCCGAGCGAGGCGGCAAGGGCCGGCGGCTGAACGTCTGGTTCGCCGACGAGCGCTTCGTGCCCGCCGATCATCCGGAGCGCAACGAGCTGGCCGTCCGCTCGGCCCTGCCGGACGGCGCCCCGTCGGCCCTGCGGCTACACCCCGCGCCCCCGAGCGATGCGGGCCTGGGGCTGGAGGCCGCCGCGGCCGCCTATGCGCAACGGCTCGCCTCGCTCGTGCCGGCCGGCCCCTCGGGGCTGCCCCGCTTGGATCTGGTGCTGCTGGGCGCCGGCCCCGACGGGCACACCGCCTCGCTGTTCCCCGGTCGCCCGGAGGTGCTGGACGCCGAGGCGCTCGCCCTGCCCGTCCGCGACTCCCCCAAGCCGCCGCCCGAGCGCATCACGCTCGGCGCGGGCGTGCTGCGCGCAGCGAACGGCGCCTGGGTGCTGGCCGGCGGCGCCGAGAAGGCCCCGGCGCTGGCGCTCGGCCTGTCCGGAGCCTCCGCGACGGACAGTCCCGTGGGCTCGATCCTGGCCGAGGACACCCGCTGGTACCTGGACGAGGCGGCCGCCGCCGCACTCCCCCGATCCCGCTGAGCGCACCCCGGCCGACGCCCCCGTTCGCCTGCCGGGCCCGGGTGCCCGGGTTCTGCTTATCCGCGGGAGCCGCCGCCGCGGCGGGCGCGCAGCCGCTCCAGGGCGTCCTGGAGGATCTGGGCGCCCTCCTCGTCGGTGCGCCGCTCCTTCACGTACGCCAGATGCGTCTTGTAGGGCTCGTTCTTGGCCTCCTGCGGCGGGTTGTCCCGATCCCGACCGGCCGGCAGCCCCGACATGGGGCTGTCGATCGTCTCGGGGATGTCCGAAGCCGGGACGGCGGCCGAGAAGTAGCGCACCGTCTCGTTGCCCAGCGCGTCCCAGTAGCTGACGGCGATGCGTTCCGCGCGGGCGCCGTGGTCCATCTCGCCCATGGGGCCCGAACCGACGCGCGATCCGCGGATCGCGCTGCCTCCCTGTGCCATGCCTATCCCTCCAGCGACGCCTGCAGCTTGACCAGGACGCCGATCGCGACGATGCTCAGCGCCCACACGAGCGCGATCCAGACGGTGATGCGGTTCAGGTTCTTCTCGGCCACGCCGGAGGAACCGAGGTTCGAGGTCACCCCGCCCCCGAACATGTCGGACAGCCCGCCGCCGCGGCCGCGGTGCAGCCGCACCAGGAGGACGAGCAGCACGCTCGTGAGGGCGAGCAGCACCTGCAGGACGACGAGGGCGATATCCACGGGTTCCTCTCGAAGAACGGATCGGACGCGCCCCCGCGGGGGCGCGTCCGATTATAGGCGCTCGGCGGCGGTCCGCGCTCAGGCGCCCGCGTGCTTGCGGAAACGGACGATGGAGGCGAACTCCTCCAGTTTGAGGCTCGCGCCGCCGACCAGGGCGCCGTCCACGTCCGGCTCCCGCATGAATCCGGCGATGTTCTCGGCCTTCACGCTGCCGCCGTAGAGGATGCGGGTGCGGGCCGCGAACTCCTCGCCGCGCAGCTGCGCGAGGGCGGCGCGCAGGGCCGCGCAGACGGCCTGCGCCTGCTCGGCGGTCGCGGCCCGGCCGGAGCCGATGGCCCACACCGGCTCGTAGGCGACCACGAGCTCCTCCGGCCCGTCGCCCCGCGCCAGGGCCGCCTCCAGCTGGGCGACCGGGACCGCGGCGGCGCCGTGCCGCTCCAGGTCCTCGGCCGTCTCGCCCACGCACAGCACCGGGACGAGCCCGTGGCGGGCGGCCGCGGCGACCTTGGCCGCGACGACGGCGTCGTCCTCGCCGTGCATCGAGCGGCGCTCGGAGTGCCCGACGATGACGTAGCGGCAGCCGAGCGCCCGCAGGAACTGACCCGACACCTCGCCCGTGTAGGCGCCCGCATCGTGCGCGGAGAGGTCCTGGGCGCCGTAGGCGACCGCGAGCTTCTCGGCCTCCACGAGAGTCTGCACGCCGCGCAGATCCGTAAAGGGCGGGAAGACCGCGACCTCGGCGTCCTCGGCCCGGTGGCCGGCGTCCTTGAGCGTCCAGGCGAGCTTCTGCACGAAGGCGATGGCCTGCAGGTGGTCGAAGTTCATCTTCCAGTTGCCGGCCATGAGCGGGGTGCGGCTCACCATCCCAGCACCTCCAGCCCGGGCAGGCGCTTGCCCTCCAGGAACTCCAGGCCGGCGCCGCCGCCCGTGGAGATGTGCCCGAAGTCCTCGTCGGCGAAGCCGAGGGTGCGCACGGCCGCGGCCGAGTCGCCGCCGCCGACCACCGAGAAGCCGTCGGCGTCCCGCAGCGCCTGGGCGATGGCCCGGGTGCCGCCCGCGAAGGCGGGGAACTCGAAGACGCCGGCCGGCCCGTTCCAGAACACGGTGGCGGCCTCGCCGATGGCCTTCGCGAAGGAGACCGCCGCCTCCGGCCCGATGTCCAGGCCCATGCCCTCCGCGCCGAAGCGCGAGGACTCGATCGCCTCGGCCGGGACGACCTCGTGCTCGGCGTCCGCCGCGAAGCGGGCGGCCACCACCACATCGCTCGGCAGCACGATGCGCACGCCGCGCTCCTCGGCCTCGGCCAGGTAGCGGCGTACGGCCGAGATCTGGTCCTCCTCCAGCAGCGAGGCGCCCACCGGATGCCCCTGGGCGGCCAGGAAGGTGTAGACCATGCCGCCGCCGACCAGCAGGGTGTCGACCCGGGGCAGCAGATTGTCGATCACCCCGAGCTTGTCCGAGACCTTCGAGCCGCCGAGCACGACGGCGTAGGGGCGCCGGACGTCCTCGGTCAGCCGCTCCAGCACCGACACCTCGTTCGCGACCAGCAGGCCAGCGGCGCTCGGCAGCAGCTGCGCGAGCTCGTAGACCGAGGCCTGCCTGCGGTGCACGACCCCGAAGCCGTCGGAGACGAAGGCGTCCCCGAAGCGGGCGAGCCGCTCCGCGAAGGCCCGCCGCTGCGCCTCGTCCTTGCTCGTCTCCCCCGGCTCGAAGCGCAGGTTCTCCAGGGCGGCCACGCCGCCGGGCTCGAGCGAGGCGACGAGGGCCTCGGCGCTCGGGCCCGTCACGTCCTCGGCCAGCGGCACTTCGCGGCCGAGCAGCTCGCCCAGCCGACGCACGGCCGGAGCCAGCGAGTACTGCGGATCCGGGGCGCCCGCGGGGCGGCCCAGGTGGGAGATCACCACGACCTTCGCGTTCTGCTCCAGCAGCGCGCGCAGCGTGCCCAGGGAGGCCCGCACCCGGCCGTCGTCGGTGATGACGCCGTCCTTGAGGGGGACGTTGAGATCGCAGCGGAGGACGACGGTCCGTCCGTCCAGCGATCCGAGGGATTCCAGGGTGCGCAGAGCCATTCGGGTCCTTTCCTGATCTGCGGTTCGGTTCCCGGTCGGCTCAGAGCCGCTCGGCGACGTACTCGGTGAGGTCGATCAGCCGGACGGTGTAGCCCCACTCGTTGTCGTACCAGGACTGCACCTTCACCAGGGTGCCGATGACCTTCGTCAGGGGCGCGTCGAGGATCGAGGAGTGGCTCTCGCCGATGATGTCCCGCGAGACGATCGGGTCCTCGTTGTACTTGAGGATGCCCTTGAAGGGCCCCTCCGCGGCGGCCTTGAAGGCCGCGTTGACCTCCTCGACGCTCGTCTCCCGGCCGACCGTGACGGTCAGGTCGGTGAGCGAGCCGGTCTCCACCGGCACGCGCAGCGCGAAGCCGTCCAGCTTGCCGGCGAGCTCCGGGATGACCAGGCCGATCGCCTTGGCCGCCCCGGTCGAGGTCGGGATGATGCTGAGGGCCGCGGCACGGGCGCGGCGCAGATCGCGGTGCGGGGCGTCCTGCAGGTTCTGGTCCGCCGTGTAGGCGTGGACCGTGGTCATCAGGCCCTCTTCGATCCCGAAGGAGTCGTTGAGGACCTTGGCGATCGGGGCCAGGCAGTTGGTGGTGCAGGAGGCGTTCGAGATGATGTGGTCGGTCTCCGGGTTGTAGAGCTCGTTGTTCACGCCCATCACGAAGGTCGGCACCGGGCCCTTGCCGGGGGCCGAGAGGATGACCTTCCTGGCGCCGGCCTCCAGGTGGGCCTTGGCCTTCTCCGGATCGTTGAAGCGGCCCGTGCACTCCAACACGATCTGGACGCCCAGATCCTTCCAGGGCAGCTTGGCGGGATCCGGCTCGGACAGCGCGTCGATCGCCCGGCCGTCCACGTAGATGTTGTCGTCGTCGTGGGTCACCTCGTTCGAGAGCACGCCCGAGGTGGAGTCGTACTTGAGCAGGTGAGCGAGCGTCTTGTTGTCGGTGAGATCATTGATGGCGACCAGCTCGAGGTCGTTGTCCTCCTGCAGCAGGGCTCGCGCGTAGCTGCGACCGATCCGTCCGAAACCGTTGATGGCGATCTTGGTCACGAGTGTGGCTCCTCACATGTCTCGACGTCTCTCGTGCGCCGACGCGCGGGGTGCGGCGCGGGCGCGCCTCCAGCCTAGTGCCGCCCCTCGGGGAGGGGCCCGGGAATCCGGGCGCGTGGCGAGCGCCCGGGGGCGGCGGCGGACCGGCGCCCCCCGGGCGCTCGCGGGCGGCGGACCGCCGCGCCGGCTCAGATCTCGTCCAGCTGCGGCAGATTCGCCTCGGTGCCGGGCACGCCCCGCTCCGCGGCCCGCTTGTCGGCGAGCGCGAGCAGGCGGCGGATCCGGCCGGCCACGGCGTCCTTGGTCATGACCGGATCCGCCTGCCGGCCCAGCTCGTCCAGCGAGGCGTCCCGGTGGGCCAGCCGCAGCTCCCCCGCGTAGCGCAGATGCTCGGGGGCGTCCTCGCCGAGGATCTCCAGCGCCCGCTCGACGCGGGCGCAGGCGGTGACCGCGGCCTGGGCCGATCGCCGCAGATTCGCGTCGTCGAAGTTCACCAGACGGTTCGCGGTCGCCCGGGTCTCGCGGCGCTGGCGCATCTCCTCCCAGCTCTCCACGGTCGCGTTCGCGCCGATCGCGGTGAGCATGGCCGAAATGGAGTCCCCGTCCCGGATCACGACGCGGTGCACGCCGCGCACCTCGCGCGCCTTCGCGCCGATGCCCAGGCGGCCGGCCGCCCC
>JAUNLB010000097.1 GCA_030532485.1 Pseudoclavibacter sp. | reverse complement strand
CAGGTAGCCTGAAGCCATGAGGATCTCGGTGCGCGGGACCGGGCGCGTGCGTCTTCCCGCCGAACTCGGCGCAATCCGGCTGCGGGCGGTCTTCGAGGGGCCGGAGCGGGCCGAGACCGCCCGGCGCACGACACGACTGGCGGCCGAGCTGCGCGCCGAGCTGGAGCGGCTGGCCGAGGCGGACGGACCGGTGGTCAGCTTCGCCGTCGACGAGGTGTCCGCCTTCAATCGGAGCACGCTCCTGGACGGCGGGCTGCGGCGCGAGTTCCACAGCAGCATCGGGGCGCGCGCCGTGTTCCGAGACTTCCGGGCGCTCGGCGACTTCGCGGCCCGATGGGGCGAACGGGAGGGGGTGGAGATCCAGCACATCGCCTGGTCGCTGACGGAGCGCACCCGCGCGGAGCGCGAGCGGGAGACGCTGAGCGACGCCGTGCGGGACGCCCGTGAACGGGCCGGGTGGATCGCCACCGCCCTCGGCCTGGGTCCGGTGCGTCCGGTGTCCGTCTCCGAGCCGGAGCACGAGTTCCCCGAGGCCGAGGGCGGGTACGGCGGCATGCGCGCCGCGGCCGCCTTCATGGACCCCGGGCCGCAGAGCGTGGAGCTGTCGCCGCAGGACGTGCTCCTGCAGGCCTGCGTGCACGCCGTCTTCGAGCCCGCCGAGGGGGACGGCGGCCGGGGGCTCCCGCACGAGCACGCGCCCGCACGAGCATGAGCGCGACGAACGGGCCCGGGTACGAGGTCGTCGTGGCCGGTGCGGGACAGGCGGGGCTCGCGACGGCGGCGGAGCTCGTGCGCGGGGGCCTGGTCCCGGGCCGGGAGCTGCTCGTGCTGGACGCGAACGACGGCCCCGGCGGCGCCTGGCGGCACCGCTGGGACTCGCTCACCCTGGGTCGGGCGCACCGCGTCGCGGACCTGCCCGGCATGCCCCTGGGGCGGGCGGACCCGGAGGTGCCCGCCTCCCGCATCGTCTCGGACTACTACGGCCGATACGAGGAGCGCTTCGGGCTGGGGGTCGTCCGGCCCGCCCGGGTGCTCGCGGTCCGGTCCGCCCCGGACCGTCGGGGGCCCCTGACGGTCGAGTACGAGCACGCGGGGACGCGGCGCTCGCTGCACACCCGGCTGCTGGTGTCGGCGACCGGGACCTGGACCCGCCCCTTCGTGCCGAGCGTGCCCGGGGCCGCCTCCTTCCGCGGCGAGCAGCTGCACACGGTCGACTTCCGCGATCCGGAGCAGTTCCGGGGGCGGACCACGATCGTGGTCGGCGGCGGGCTGTCGGCCGTGCAGTTCCTGCTGCAGCTCGCGCCGGTGACCCGGACGGTGTGGGCCACCAGACGGCCGCCCGGGTTCACGGAGCGGGCCTTCGACGTCGAGTGGGGCGCCGATGTGGAACGCGCCGTCCGCGCCCGCACCGAGGCCGGCCTGCCGCCGGCGAGCGTCGTCGCTTCGACCGGCATCCCGATGCTGCCCGACTATCTGGACGCGGTGGCGGTCGGTGTGCTGGTCAGCCGGGGCATGTTCGACCGGATCACGCCCACGGGCGTCCGCTTCCCCGGCGAAGCGAGCGGCGGGCACGACGGCCCCCCGCTGCTCGTGCCCGGCAGCTGGTCGCCCTTCCGGGAGGTGAGCGAGGTGGCGGCCGAGGTGATCTTCTGGAACACGGGCTTCCGGGCGGAACTGGGGCATCTCGCCCCCTTGCGGCTGCGCGCCCCCGGCGGCGGGATACAGGTGCGGAACGAGGTCGAGGTCGTCGCCGACCCCCGGGTGCTGCTGGCGGGCTACGGCTCCAACGCCTCCACCGTGGGGGCGACCCGGGCCGGGCGCCGGGCGGCCCGCACCGCCCTGCACAGGCTGGACCGGCGAGGCTGAACCCGGCCGATTCGATCCAGGGTCCGCTGCGCTTCGCCCGGGAGGCGGATCTGGCGTTCCGGGACCGCGTGGAGGCGGATGACCGATATCGTCGGTGGGAAGAAGGCCCCGGGAGAAGGAGGGGTGATGATGCAGCAGGCGGCCCGCACCCGATACCGCTCCCCCCTGCTGGCCCTGAGCACGGGCGTGGCGCTCGCCCTCGGGCTGAGCGGCTGCATCTTCGGCGAACCGCCCAACCCTCTGGACGCCAACATCCCCGCGGGCGACGACACCCCCTTCCACGAGCGCCAAAGCCTCGAAGACTACGCCGCCACCGTCCCGCCCGCCATCGTCGAGTTCCAAGAACGACTCACCCAGGCCGGAAGCGGTGAATGGAGGCACAGCCAGACCAGACACCAGTTCAACGTCTTCCCCTGCAAGGAATCCGACCAGGAAAAGGGAAACGACGTCGGCATCACCAGCGGCGACACAGGGCCCCTCTCCTTAGAGAAAGTGATAGAAATCGGGAACGGGATTTTCATTCCGCTCGGGTTCACCTCCTTTTCAAGCGAAGAGGGGAGAGGAACATACTTAAGCTGGGTGGACTGGCACAATGGTGGATACATCCGGATATCCGTCCAGGAGGACCGCATGGCGATCTTCGGCAACTCCGAGTGCCGTCCCTCCCGCGATCCGGAACGGGTCCGGCTCGAGTTGCGGGCCCTCGTCCCCCTGCCGAGCGAGAGCCCCGCCTCCCCCGAACCGACTCCCGGCCACACCCGCACCCTGCCCCGAACCGCGCAACTCCGCACAGCACAACGCTGCACAGCACAGCACCGGACAGCGCAGCGCCGAACCGAACGCACCTCGGCGAAGGAACCCGCATGAACCGGATCCGCACCCTCCTCGGCACGGCCGTCGCCCTCGTACTCGCCACCGGCCTCCTCAGCGGCTGCGGCGAGCGGGTCGACCCCGACCTCGCCGCCCGGTACCCCCACGAGCACACCGTCCCCGTCCAGCACCCCGGCGTCGACGACGACTGCCCCGACGCCACCGTCACCGTCCGCAGCGCGGACCCCGGCTGGCGGCAATGGCCCGCCGGGGTCCCCCAGATCCGCCTCGACGCCCCGGAGGGCGAACCCCGCTGGTACACGATCGTCAACGCCGTGTGCAGCGCCCGCAAACGCGTCCAGAGCGAGAACCCGGAGCTGCCCTGGACCCTCGAGGACGCCCTCGCACGACTCGGCGACGCCTGCCCCGAACCGCACACCGTCGAGATCCCCGGCTGGGAGGCCGCCCTGTGCTCCGGCTACCGGGAGGGCGACGCCTTCGTGAGCGATCTGGTCGCGATCAACGACGACCACTACCTCGTCGTCCGTGCCAGCGCCTGGCCCGAACGCGATGCGGGCGAGGGCACCGACCCGGAGAGCCTGGAGCAGGCGAGGCCCATGCTCCGGGCCGGGGAAGAACTGCTGCGCACCGCACGCCCCGACTTCTGACCCGGATCCGCCCCGGATCCGCGCAGAGGCCAGACCCGCCGCCCGCGCCCGCCCGACGGCTCGGGGAGCTCAGCGCAGGCGGCGGCCCTGGGCGAGCTCGATGAGGTGCTCCAGCACCGACCCGGTGCGCAGCCCGCTGTGCTCGTGCTCGCTGGTGACGTGCAGGCGCATCCCCGGCATGAGCCGGCCGGTCTCCAGCGAGAACTCCAGCGGCACGAACACGTCGTTGACGTACACGGCCGCGGCGCCCCGCACGCCGCTTCCGGCGATCGCCTCGGCGTCGTAGAGGGCCGGCCACTCGTGCTCGGCGAGGATCTCGGCGACCTCGCGCCAGGGACGCAGCCCCGGCACCGTCTCGAACCACTCGCGGGCCACGTGCTCGCCGGTCAGCAGGGTCTCGTCCTCGCGGAAGTCCTGCGGCATGGTGCGTTCGGCCGACCAGCCGGTGACGCAGCCGTCCGCGTAGGAGGACTCGTGGACGACCGCGTACAGCGGATTGCGGGCGTCGAAGGGCATGAGCCCGGCCAGCTCGTGCCGGAAGGCGCTGCTGTGCGCCTCGCGCTCCAGCAGCCAGTGCAGCGAGATCCAGCCGTCGTCGGAGCCGAGCAGGTGGCCGAGGCTGCGCAGCCGGGAGACGGAGAGCACCTCGCCGTCGGGCAGCACGAGCTCGCCCGCGCGGGCGGCCTCCGCGAGCGCCCGCACCCGATCCCGGTCCTCGGGGAAGCGGCGGTAGTACGCCTCGTTCGCGTGCCGCATCTTCTCGTAGCAAAGGGCGTAGACCTCGTCCGCGTGGCGGCCCACGGCCGACAGTCCGCCGGTGATGTAGGCGGTGTCGATCGCCTCGCCCGCGACGCTCAGGTAGTGCAGCGTCGTGAAGCCGCCGAAGGACTGGCCGAGCGTGCTCCACCGTTCGACGCCGAGGTGCTCGCGGACCGCCTCGCAGTCCCGCACGATCGCGTCCGCCCGCAGACGGGTGAGGTACTCGGCGGCCTCGGCGGGGCTGCGTCCGTTCAGCAGCTCCGGGCCGACGGGGGTGGACAGCCCCGTGCCCCGCTGGTCCAGCAGCACCACCCGATAGTGCTCGAGGGCGGCCCGCAGCCAGGCGGGCCGCACGGGCGGCGCGGACGGCCGGGGCGACTCGTGGCCCGGCCCGCCCTGCAGGAACACCAGATAGGGCAGATGCTCGCCGCCGGTCCGGGTCGCGATCCGGGCGAAGATCCCGATCTCGCGCCCGTCGGCGGGGTCGTTCCAGTTCAGGGGCACGCGGAGGCGCAGCTCCTCCAGGGAGAGCTCGCCCATGCGGGAGGTCCGGCTCGTCGAGGTCACGAGCAGGGATGTTACCGCCCGGTCCCGTCTCCGTCTCCGCCACCGCGAGGCCCGCGTGAGGCCGAAGCGCTCGCCGAGATCGATGCGAGCTCCGTCTCCACCACCGCGAGGCCCGCGTGGTGCGCGGCGAAGGCGAGCTGCTCGGCGTACTCGACGGCCAGCGCGTCCTTCGGCTTGCCCGCCCCGTGCCCGGCCCTGGTGTCCACGCGCAGCAGGAAGGGCCCGGCCTCCGGCCCGGCCCGGTGCTGGAGCTCGGCGACGAACTTGTACGAGTGGGCGGGCACGACCCGGTCGTCGTGGTCGCCGGTGGACACGAGCGTCGGCGGGTAGGCGACGCCGGCGCGCACGTTGTGCAGGGGCGAGTAGGCGTGCAGCGCCTCGAACTGGGCCGGGTCCTCGACCGTGCCGTAGTCGCCCGCCCAGGCCCAGCCGATCGTGAACAGGTGGTAGCGCAGCATGTCCAGCACCCCCACGGTGGGCAGGGACGCCGCCCACAGCTCCGGCCGCTGCAACATGGCCGCGGCGGCCAGAAGGCCCCCGTTGGAGCGGCCGTGGGCGACCATCCGGCCGGGCGCCGAGACGCCCGTGCGCGCGAGCTCGCAGGCGACCGCGACGAAGTCGTCGAAGACGTTCTGCTTGCGCAGCTTCGTGCCCGCCTCGTGCCACGCGGTGCCGAACTCGCCGCCGCCGCGCAGATTCGCGATCGCGAGCGTGCCGCCGGCCGCGAGCCACGCTGCGAACAGGGGGTGGAAGGAGGGGGTGAGCGGGACGTCGAAACCGCCGTAGCCGTAGACGAGCGTCGCCCGCGGCCCGTCCGCGCCCGGTTCGCCGTGGCCGAGGACCGTGTAGGGGACGCGTGTGCCGTCCGGGCTCGTCGCGTGCCGGTGCAGGACCCGCACCCCGGCCAGACGTCCCGTCCCCGGCGCCCAGCGCTCGACGACCTCGCCGTCCGCCCGCACCTCCAGCACGCGCCCGGGCTCGGTGAAGCCCTCGACGACCGCGTAGGCCTCGGCGTGCTCCGGCTCGGCCGCGAGGCCCGCCAGGCTCGCCAGCTCCCCGATGGGCGCCTCGGGCCCGGGGGCCCCGTCGAAGCCGAAGGCCTGCAGGCGCTCCCGCGTGACCGCCAGGTACCGCAGGAACAGGCCCGAGGCGGCGTGGGCCGCCTCCAGCAGCGTGTCCTGCGGGTGCTCGGGCACGAGGGTCGTGCGCCCGCCCGGCCCCTCCCCCGGCCGGACCGCGTCCAGTCGGCGGCGCGGCGCGTCCCGGTCGCTGAGCAGGAGGATCCGCCCGTCCTGCTCGGCGCAGGGCCAGGCGATCTCCGTGAAGGGCTCCACGAGCGGCACGCCCGCCGCCTCCAGCTCCAGCGCCCCGTCGGAGCCCGGCACGAGCCGGTGGGCCGAGAGCGCGGTCTGCTCGGCGCCCGCCCGAAGGTCGATGCGCACGAGCCACTCGCGATAGGCCTCGACGTAGAGGTGCCGCTCGGGCTCGTCGGGTTCGTGGAAGACGATCCGGTCCTCGGCGACGGGGGTGCCGAGCACGTGCCGCATGATGCGCACGGCGCCCTGCCGCTGGGCGTGTTCGGCCCCCGCCTCGGGGGCGTCGTAGGCGGCGTAGAGCAGGCTGCGGCCGTCCGGCAGCCACACGGGCGGCATGAACTTGGTCCACGGGATGCGCTCGTCCCGCTCCCGTCCGCTCGCGGTCTCCAGGATCCGCACGCTCGCCCAGTCGCTGCCGCCCTCGCTGACGGCCGCCGCGATCAGGGCGCCGTCGCGGCTGACCCGGAAAGAGGTGATCGCGGTCGCCCCGTCTTCGGACTCGGGGTTGGGGTCCAGCAGGATCCGGGGCGCCTGCGCGAGCTGCCGCGGACCGTCGGCGACGGCCAGCCGCGGCTGGTTCGCGATCCCGTCGGCGACGAGGGCGAAGAGCTCCCGCCCGCGACGCACCGGGGCGCTCATGCCGGGGACGCGCACGAGCCGCCGCGTCAGCTCCAGCAGCCGGTCCCGGCCGGGCAGCGCGGCCAGGTAGGGGCGGCTGATCGCGTTCTGCGCGGCGACGAAGGCCCGGGTCCGTTCGTCCTCGGGATCCTCCAGCCAGCGGTAGGGATCGGGCACCCGGCGGCCGTGCAGGACGTCGACCGTCTGCTCCTCGCGGGGCACGGCCGGGTACGGGGTCGGGAGGTCCGGGGCGCTCATGCGGCTCAGCGTAGCCGCAGCCCGGATCTGCCGGGGCCGCTCACGCCGGCCACACCCCCGAGCTGCCGCGGCGGTGGGAACCGAGCAGGTGGGTGTCGACGATGCCGACCGCCTCCATGAGCGCGAACATCGTGGTGGGGCCGACGAAGCGGAAGCCCGCCTCGCGCAACGCCCGGGCCAGCGCGGCGGACTCCGGCGAGCTCGTCGGGATCTCCTCGGGCGTCCGGGGCGCCGGGGTCCGTTCGGGCCGGAAGGACCAGACGAGCCGGACGAGGCCGCCGCGGGGCCGCAGGCGGATCGTCGCCTTCGCGTTGCCGACGGTCGCGAGGATCTTCGCCCGGTTGCGGACGATGCCCCGGTCCGCCAGCAGCCGCTCCACCTCGGCCGGCCCGTAGGCGGCGACCCGTTCGGGGTCGAAGCCGTCGAAGGCGGCCCGGAAGGCGGGCCGCTTGCGCAGGATCGTCGCCCAGGACAGCCCGGACTGGAAGGCCTCCAGGCTGATCCGCTCGAACAGGCCCCGTTCGTCGCGCACCGGCATGCCCCACTCGGTGTCGTAGTAGTCGCGCAGCAGCCGATCGGCGGCCGCCCAGGCGGGCCTGGCCAGGCCGTCCTCGCCGATCACCAGCCCGCCGCTCATCCTGCTGCCTCCCGCCCCGGCGTGCACGAGGGCCGGACCGCAGAACGCCTCTCGGCGCGTGGCCGCTCGAAGCGGCGAAAATTGGAGCCCGGGGTTACTGCGGCCCGGCCGGAATCAGTGTAGCGCCCGGGCCCCGGGGAGCGCTGCGGGTCGCCGCGAGGGCGGTCGGCAGGGAGGCGAGTAGCGTCCGGCGTCCCGGGCGCGCTGTGCGTGCGCGGCGGGCGAACGCACCGCCGCCGACCCGCGATCCCGGCGTCGGCGGGAACGGCTTGCGCGACGGGCCTAGTCCAGCCGGTCCTCGCGCCAGCGGCCGGCGCAGGCCGCCAACTCCTCGGCGATCTGCAGGTAGCGCACGCCGCGCCGGGTCTCGGCGGCGGCGCGCTCCCGATCGGCCTGCCCCTCGGCCAACTGGGCGGCCCCCTGGGCCATGATCCGCGCGAAGGCCGCCGCCCGGTCCAGGGCGAGGGCGAAGTCGCCCGTGAACGCGCCGCGCAGGATCTCGTCCACGAGCTGGACCAGCTCGCGCGGCCCGGTGGGGGTGACGGGACCCGCGACGACGTGGCTAATGGTCCGATCGACCTCCAGGCCGCGGCGGAAGGTGTAGCTGGCGCCCTCCGGGTCGCGCACGGCCGCCTGCCGGACCAGGTAGAGCCGCCACAGCGAGCCGGGCAGGCTCGCGGCGGCGGCCGGCGCCCACAGCTCGGCGATGTCGTCGATGCCGTTCTCGTCGGCGAAGGACACGAGCCGCTCCACGGCGGCCGCGTCCCGGCCGCCGCGCACCCGGTGCAGGAGCGCCGCGGCCGTGTCGTGGGCGACGCGGCTCGCCTCGGCCGCATCGCCCCCGCCGAGCAGGGCGTCGAAGGCGCCGCCGGGCAGCCGCACCGGCTTGTGGAACCGTTCCTGCGCCATGCCGCCTCCTTCCGCGCCGCCGGACCCGCCCGCCCGATGGTACGCCGGACACGGCTCGAGCGCATCACGCGCAGCCCGCACGGGCGGGGCTGCCGTGTTCCCGGACGACTCGGCGAGGAACCACGGCGCGCGGTCCCCGCACGGATAGGCTGGCGGCATGAGTGCTGAGCCAGGCCGTCTCGCCCCGCGATCTCGCGGATCGTCACCGAGGCCGGCCGCATGAGTGCAGCAACGGGCGGCGGCGCGCGCCGCGGCGGCGGGGACGACGATTCGCTCGTCGAGACGGGCTACCCTCCCGGCTCCTATCCCGCCAGTCGGCGCAAGCAGGTCCTCCTCGGCACGGCCTGCGCCCTGCTGGCGGTGAGCCTGTTCCTGCCCTGGTGGCGCACCGAGGTGGCCCTGAGCAAGCTGGGCGACTCCTTCAACGCCTGGAGCCTGCTGCTCATGGGCGTCGGCTGGAGCAGCTACGGGAACCTGAGCCCCTACAGCGCGGTCGGGAACGTGCTGTTCGGGCTGGTGCCGGTGGTGCCGACGCTCGTGCTGATCGTGCTGCTCCTGCTGCGGGTGACGGGCGTGGCGGTGCTGCCCGCCGTCACGCTGTTCCTGTACAGCCTGCTCGCGGCGCTCGGGGTGGGCTGGACGTTCGTCTTCGGCGTGCTGCGGCTGGACGCCGCCAACGGCCGCTTCCCCGTGCTGGCCGGGCCGTGGATCGTGCTGTTCGTGTGCCTGGCCCTGTGCACGATGCTGCTGGTGTGGTGGCGCAGCGAGCGGGCCCACTTCCCGCCCCGCAGGTGGCTGGGCCTGGGCCCGCTGGCCCCGGTGGAGCACCCCGAGCCGGTGGACACGGCCGAGCTGTTCCGCGACATCCCCCTGGGCGACGCGGAGGACGAGCCGATCGACCTGGACGATCCGGTCGACGGCACCACGGGCGAGGGCCGGCCGCGGTAGCCTGTTCTGGGCGCGCATCGCGCCGAGGGCCTGTAGCTCAGTTGGCAGAGCAGCGGACTTTTAATCCGTGGGTCGTGGGTTCGAGCCCCACCGGGCCTACCAGACCGCCCCGCCCGGGGCGGAAGCGGGGGTGGGTCGCGCTCAGATCCAGCCGCGGCGCTGGGCGAGGCGGACCGCCTCGTGCCGGTTCGCGGCCCCCAGCTTCATGACGGCCGCGGACAGGTAGTTGCGCACCGTGCCCGGCGAGAGGTGGGCCCTGGCGGCGATCTCCTCGACCGGGGCGCCGTCGCGCGCGGAGGCGAGCACGTCCGTCTCCCGCGGCGTGAGCGGCGAATCGCCGGCCGCGATGGCCTCGGCCGCCAGCTGCGGGTCGACGTGACGGCCGCCGGCGGCGACCGAGCGCACCACCTGGGCGAGGGTGTCGGCGGAGACCGTCTTGGGCAGAAAGCCGCGGGCCCCGGCCGCGAGCGCCGTCTTCAGGTAGCCGGGCCGCCCGTGCGAGGTGAGGATGACGCAGCCGCATCCGGGCAGCAGCCCCGCCAGCCGCCGCGTCGTCTCGATGCCGTCCGGTTCGGGCATCTGCAGGTCCAGCAGCGCCACCTGGGGGCGCAGATCGCCGGCCAGGGCGAGGACTTCGGCGCCGGAGGCGGCCCGGCCGACGATCTCCAGATCGTCCTCCAGCTCCAGCAGGCCCGCCACCGCGTCCCGGATCAGGTGTTCGTCGTCGGCAACGAGGACGCGGATCATGCGTTCTCCCTCTCTGTCTGCCCC
>JAUNLB010000096.1 GCA_030532485.1 Pseudoclavibacter sp. | reverse complement strand
GTCTCCGGCCGCAGATAGTGCAGCCCCTCCTCGTTGTCGACGGGGCCCAGGTAGGTCTTGAGCAGCCCGGAGAACATGCGCGGCTCGGTCCAGGAGCCGGGCTGGCCGGTCTCCGGATCGCGGATGTCGGCCACCCCGTTCTCGGGCTCGCGCCCGTGCTTGGCGACGTAGGCCTCGATCAGGTGGTCGAGCCGGTAGCGCTTGTGGGTGTACAGGGACTCGACCAGCGCGTCCTTGAAGGTCGCCACGTGACCGGAGGCCTCCCACACCGGGGTGGGCAGGATGACCGAGGAGTCCAGGCCGACCATGTCCTCGCGGCCCTGCACGAAGGCGCGCCACCACTCGCGCTTGATGTTCTCCTTGAACTCGACGCCGTAGGGGCCGTAGTCCCACGCCGAACGGGATCCGCCGTAGATCTCGCCCGCCTGGAAGACGAAGCCGCGTCGCTTCGCCAGGGCGATGACCTTGTCGAGTGTGGACTGCGCCATTCGGGAACGCTCCTCGGTGCTGGATCTCGTGGCCGGGGCCGGACCGGGTCCGGCCCCGCTCACGGAGCCGTCCCGACCGAGCCTCCGTTGTCGGAGCCTCCATTGTACGGCGGCCGCCGCCCGCCCGGGCGCCCCGCCTCTCGATGCCGCTCCGCGCCCAGGCGCCCCGCCTCCAGAGCGGCCGCCAGCCCCTCGACGACGGTCTCGACCGCGAAGCGGTAGTGCTCCATGCGCGCCCGCAGCGCCCGCTCGCCGCCCTCGGCCAGGGGGCGCAGCAGCTCCTCCGGCAGGAAGCGGAGCCCGGGCCGGGCGGCCGCCAGCTCCTCGACGTCGCGCACGATCGCGGCGTGGTCCCGCGCCCCGTCCTCCTCGTGGCGGAGCCGCTCGTCGCCCAGCGAGACGGTGAGCAGCGCCGTGTTGAACAGGAGCGCGAAGGCGTGGACGGCGTCCGCCCCGAAGCCGGCGCCGCGCAGCTCCCGGAAGCCGCGCTCCACGATCGGCAGCGCGGCCGGCACGGTCGGGCCGTGCAGCGCGAACCAGGCGGCCACCCCCGGATACCGCATGAGCAGGGGGCCGGCCGGCAGCAGGAGCCGCCGGAACCACGCCCGCCAGTCCCCGCACGGCTCGGGGACGGGCAGCCGACGGACCACGTGTTCGGCCACCTCCCGGCACAGCCGGTCCTTGCCGCCGACGTGGTGGTAGATCGACGAGGGGCTCGTGCCCAGGCGTCCGGCGAGATCGCGGATCGACCAGGAGAGCAGGTGGGCGGCGCCGCTCAGCTCCACGGCGGCCTCCACGACCGCCGCCGCCGTCAGCCGGGTGCGGGGCGCCGGAGCGCTCGATCGGGGCATGCGCGCTCCTTCGCCGGGACGACGCGCGGCCTTGTGGGAAGGCTTCCCTCAGGCGTATGGTGGTCGCGCCGATTGGAACAGTGTTCCAGAAGTGTAGCCGACGCGGGCCGGGGAAAGTTGTCATCGCGGTGGACGTGGATGCCGCGCAGGAGGTAGCAGCGACGCGGGCCGAGGAAAGTTTTCAAGGAGGACGCCCCATGACCGCACAGCCGCCGACGCCTGGACGGCGGAGCGCCGCGTTCTGGCGGCTCGTCTCCGACGCCCGCCCCCGGATCCTGCGCTCCGGCCTCCTCGCGGCCCTGGCCGCCGTGCTCTCCCTGGCGCCGGCGGCGATCACGATCGAGCTGGCGCGGGCCGTGCTGCCCCCGCTCGACGGCGAGGCGGCGGACGCGGGGGCGGTGTGGGCCCTGCTGGCCGCCCTCGCGGTCGCCACGGTCCTGCACGGGGCGCTGCTGCAGCGCAGCTACCTGCTCAGCCACCGGGCGGACGCGGAGGTGGCCCAAGATCTCAGGCAGCGGCAGATCACGAAGCTCTCCCGGCTGCCGCTGGCCTGGTTCACGCGCACCTCCTCGGGCCGGGTGAAGAAGCTCGTCCAGGACGACGTGGCGCGGATCCACCCCCTGGTCGCCCACGGCGCCCCCGATCTGCTGAGCGGCACGCTCGTGCCCGTGCTGAGCCTCGCGTACCTGCTCGCGATCGACTGGCGGGTCGCGCTGCTCGCCCTGGTGCCGCTGCTGTGCGCCCTCGCGGCCACGCCGCTCATGCTGCGCGGCTACGGTCGGCAGCAGGAGCGCTACGAGCAGGGCCTGAAGGAGTTGAACTCGGCGATCACCGAGCTGGTCCGCGGCATCGCGGTCGTCAAGGTCTTCCGCCCCCGGGGCCGCAGCCGCGGCGCCTTCCTCGAGCATTCCCGAGAGTTCGGGCGCGCCTATCTGGACTGGGTGCGCACCACCGTGCACGGGCAGGCGCTCGTGCAGATCTTCGGCTCGCCCGTGTTCGGGCTGCTCGTGGTCGTCGCGGCGGCCCCCTGGCTCGTCGCCGCCGCCGGGGTCGACCCCGTGGCCGTGCTGGCGGGGGTGCTGCTGGTCAACAACATCGCCGGCCCCCTCATGAACCTGGCCCGCACCGGGGTCCTGTTCCAGGAGGCGCAGCAGGCCGCGGGCGAACTCGTCGAGTTCTTCGAGCTGCCGACGCCGCCCGAGGCCGACGGCGACCCGCGGCCCCGGGACGCCGGCATCCGATTCGAAGAGCTCGGCTTCGCCTACGACCGGGGGGTGCCCGTGCTGGACCGGATCACCGCCCGCCTGGAGCCGGGCTCCAGGACCGCGCTGGTCGGCCCCTCCGGGGCGGGCAAGTCCACGCTCGCCCAGTTGATCCCCAGGCTGCTGGACCCCGACGCCGGCTCGGTGCGGATCGGCGGGGTGGAGACCACCGAGCTGCGAACGCAGCGACTGTACGAGCGGGTGGGCTTCGTGTTCCAGGAGCCCTACCTGATGCAGCTGAGCATCCGCGACAACATCCGCCTGGGCGAGCCCGAGGCGAGCGAGGAGCGGGTGGTGCGGGCCGCCCGGGCCGCACAGATCCACGAGCGCGTCCTGGCGCTGCCGCGCGGCTACGACTCGGTGCTCGGCCGGGACGCGGTCCTGTCCGGGGGCGAGCAGCAGCGCCTGGCCATCGCCCGGGCGATGCTGCGCGACGCGCCGATCCTCGTGCTCGACGAGGCGACGGCGTTCGCGGACCCCGACTCGGAGCGGGCGATCCAACAGGCCGTCACCGCCCTGGTCGACGGCCGCACGCTCGTGGTGGTCGCCCACCGGCTGCGCACCGTCGCCGGCTGCGACACGATCCTGGTGCTCGAGGAGGGACGCATCGTCGAGCGGGGCGACCACGAGGAGCTCCTGGCCGCCGACGGCGTGTATGCGGGCATGTGGAAGCGCTCCGAGCGGGCCCGGGGGCGCGAGGAGCGGCGCGACGAGCAGCAGGGGGCGCCCGCATGATCCGCACCCTCTACGCCCTCGGCGACGCCCGCACCCGGCGCGCCCTGAGCCTGCTCCTGGTCCTGATCGGCACGGGCGCAGCCGCCCAGGCCGCCGCCCTCGTGCTCGGCGCCCTGTTCCTGGGCGCGCTGTTCTCGGACGGCCCGTCCGCCGCCGGCGCCTGGTCGATGTGGCTGCTCGCGGCCGGGCTCGTGTACGCCGCGAGCAACTGGCCGGCCGAGGTGATCGCGCAGACCGTGAGCAGCGAGTACATCCGGCGCATCCACGAGCTGCTCGCGAACCGGGCGGTGGAGCTGCCGCTGGGCTTCTTCGACGTCGACCGCTCCGGCCAGATCGGCCTGACCGCGACCTCCGGCGCCGTGTTCGCGGCCAACGCGCCGGGCATGATGCTGCGCCCGCTGTGCCACGGGGCCGCCAGCGCCGCGGCGGCGTGCGCCTTCCTCCTTGCCGTCGACTGGCGGATCGGGGCGCCCGCCCTGCTGTTCGCGGCACTGGTCCTGTTCGTCTACCGGCGGCTGCTCGTCCGGTACCGCGCCTCGGAGCGGGAGAAGACCGAACGGGACGAGCAGGCCTCGACGCAGGTGATGGAGTACGCCCGGCTGCAGCCGGTGCTGCGGGCCGCGGGCCCCGACTCGATCGCGGAGCGCTCCCTGCGCCGGGCGGTCCGCGAGCAGCTGCGCACGACCCGCGGCGCGCTGCACACCGGCAGCGCCGTGCTCGCCCGGGTGAACGCCCTGGTGCTGCTGGGGGCCGTGCTCGTCTGCGCCGTCTCCGCCGCCCTGCTGCTGACCGGCCGACTGGAACCCGGTCCCTTCCTCGGCGTCGTCGTGCTGGTGTTCGTCCTCGCCGGGCTCGTCGCCCAGACCATGCCCTACGGGGAGGGCATGCAGATGGCGCGCAACACGCTCGAGGAGGTGCAGAGGCTGCTGGCAGCCGAGCGCCTGCCCGAGCCCTCCGCCCCCGCCCGGCCGGCCGACGCCGGCGTCGAGTTCGATCGCGTCTGCTTCGGCTACGAGCCGGGCGTCCCGGTCCTGCGCGAAGTGAGCTTCCGGGTGGAGCCGGGCACCACGACCGCGATCGTGGGCCCCAGCGGCTCGGGCAAGAGCACGCTCCTCAAGCTCGCGGCCCGCTTCGCCGACGTCGACTCGGGCGCGGTGCGCATCGGCGGCGTCGACGTCCGGGACCTCGGGACCGACCGCGTCCTGGACCGCCTGGCGATGGTCTTCCAGGACGTCTACCTCTTCGAGGACACCCTGTACGAGAACATCCGGCTGGGCCGCACCGACGCCAGCCGCGAGGAGGTGCTGCGGGCCGCCGAGCTGGCGGGCGTCGTCGAGATCGCCGAACGGCTGCCGCACGGCTTCGACACCGTCGTCAGCGAGGGCGGCCGCAACCTCTCCGGCGGACAGCGCCAGCGGGTGTCGATCGCCAGAGCGCTGCTCAAAGACGCACCGATCGTGCTCCTGGACGAAGCCACCAGCAGCCTGGACGCGAACAACGAGCACCTCGTCCTGCAGGGGCTGGCGACCCTGTCCGGACGACGCACGACCATCGTGATCGCCCACCGGCTGGGCACCATCGTGGAGGCCGAGCAGATCATCGTGCTCGACGAGCAGGGCCGCGTCGAGGCCCGCGGCACCCACGAGGAACTGCTGGAAACGAACCGACGCTACCGAGGGTTCTGGGAAGAGAAAAACGAGGCCGCCGACTGGCGGCTCACCGACGGAACGACCTGATCAAACGCCCGCCGCAGGCTTGCGCGCCTGCAGCGTGAAGCTCAGCGGCAACCGCTCCGGGTGCTCGGCGAGCGCGTACTCCCCACCAGACCGCCCCACCATGCGACCGGGCAGCGCCTCCCAAGGCAGGCTGTCGTGCTCGACCAGGCCCGTGAGGACCAGACCCGCGTCCAGCAAGGCCTGCACGGTCTCGCCCAGGCCGTGGTTCCACTCGTAGCTCACCGTGGCCGTCAACGGCCGGTCCGTGGACGTGTAGGAGGCCTCGCCCTCCCAACGGGTGGGCTCCGGCCGCTCGAAGTACGGGTAGCCGAGCACCAGGCCGTCCCGCCGCTCCTCGTCCACGGCCAACAGCACCGGATGCGCGTCCCGCAGGAACAGCCGCCCGCCCGGCGCGAGCAGCCCCGCGACCGTCCGGGCCCAGACGGCGATCTCCGGCAGCCAGCACAGGGCGCCGATCCCCGTGTAGACCAGATCGAAACGGCCCGCGCCGAGCGTCTCCACCGCCCGGTCCACGCTCGCCCGCACGAACTCGGCCCGGTCGCCGGTCTCGGCCGCCAGCCGCCGGGCCTGCCGGATCGCCTCACCCGAGAAGTCGAGGCCCGTCGCCCGGGCGCCGAGCCTGGCCAGGGAGATCGTGTCCGTGCCGATGTGGCACTGCAGGTGCACGACCCGCAGCCCGCGCAGATCCCCCAGCCGCGGCCGGTCGAAGGCCACCACGGCGGACAGCATCCCCCGGTCCTCGACGTAGCGCTGCACGCGGTAGCCGAGGCCCGAGCGGGTCGCGTGCAGCTGCGCCCGCTCGTCCCAGTTCGCCAGGTTCTCGCGCAGATACCCCTCCGCCGCGCCGCCCGCCGGAACGTCCGCCCGCCCGCTCATCCCTCGTCCCCCTCGACCGCCGCCCCGTCCCGGAGCGGGGCGTCCACCGCGCCGCCGAAACGGCGGTCCCGGCCGGCGTAGCGCTCGATCGCCTCCCACAGGTCCGTGCGCCGGAAATCCGGCCACAACCGGTCCAGGAACACCATCTCCGCGTAGGCGGACTGCCACAGCAGGAAGTTCGAGGTGCGCTGCTCGCCGCTGGAGCGGATGAAGAGGTCGACGTCGGGCATGTCCGGCCGGTACAGGTGCCGCGCGATCGTCTGCTCCCCGATCCGGGCGGGCGACAGCCGCCCCCGGGCGGCCTCCTCGGCGATCCGACGGACCGCGTCGACGAGTTCGAGCCGACCGCCGTAGTTGACGCACATGTTCAGCGTCATGACCGTGTTGTCCCGGGTGCGCTGCTCGGCGATCCGCAGATCCTTGACCACCGAGCGCCAGAGCCGCGGCTGGCGGCCCGCCCAGCGGATCCGTACCCCCCAGCGGTCCAGCTGGTCGCGTCTGCGGTGCAGCACCTCCCGGTTGAAGCCCATGAGGAAGCGCACCTCCTCCGGCGAACGGCGCCAGTTCTCGGTCGAGAAGGCGTAGACGCTCAACTCACGCACCCCGATCTGGATGGCCCCGGCGACCACGTCCAGCAGCGCCGCCTCCCCCGCCCGGTGCCCCTCCACCCGCGGCAGGCCCCGACGGTTCGCCCAGCGACCGTTGCCGTCCATGACGATCGCCACGTGCGCGGGGACCGCCCCCCTCGGCACCGGGGGCGGGGTCTGCCCGGTCCAGTCCAGCGGCAGCTCCCGGGACGGGGAGCCGTCCCGGCCCGCCGCCCGGCCGTCCGTCGGCGGGGTGCTCATGCTCTCGGCTCCACGATCGGGGCCTCCTCCAGGTGCGGGCGGTCCAGGAGCTGCAGGGACCGCAGATCCCGATCCAGATGGTAGCGCGCATAGGCGCTCGTGAAGGCGGAGCCCCGGCGCCGGACGTGCTCGGGCCCGGCCTCCGCCGCGGCCCACTCCCCTGTCAGCAGCGCCCCCAGATGACGGGGCAGCTCCGGCGGCACGGGCCTCGCCTTCGGACCGCAGGCCCCGCACACCGATCCGCCGAGCGGCACCGAGAGCCGCTCGTGCGGGCCGGGGCGTCCGCAGCGGGCGCAGTCGCCGAAGCTCGCCGCCCAGCCGGCGACGGCCAGGGCGCGCAGCAGATAGGCGTCCAGCACGAGCCGGGGCGGATGCTCCCGGCGGGCCAGAGCGCGCAGCCCGCCGAGCAGCAGCACGTACAGCTGGCGCGGGCTGTCCGTCTGAGCGAGCCGCTCGGCGGCCTCCGTCATGACCGAGGCGGCCGCGTAGGCGTCGAAGTCCGCGACGATCCGGGCGCCGTGGCTCGCGATCGTCGCCGCCTGGGTGACGGTGTCCAGGCTCCGGCCCGCGTGGAACTGGCCGTCCACCGCCATGAACGGCTCCAGCCGGGCGCCGAAACGCGAGGAGGTGCGGCGCACCCCGCGGGCGGCCGCGCGGATCAGGCCGCGCTCGCGGCCCAGCAGCGTCACGATGCGGTCCGCCTCCCCGAGCTGCTGGGTGCGCAGCACGATCGCCTCGTCTCGATAGCTGGGCATCCCCCCAGTATCCCCGAACGGCCCGCCCCGGACCGCCGACGCCCCGCGCCGCGGGCCGGAGCAACGGCACCCCGGACGGTCTGCCCCGGAGGGAACGGGAGGCGGGGAGGTGTGGGAGCATGGCCTCATGGCGGATGTGCTCGGTTCGATCCCGGCGTGGCTCGATCTGACGGCGATTGCCGTCGGGGCGAGCACGGCGACGGTCGTCGCCCGCGAGCTGCGCGGCTCGCGCATCGACTGGCTGGGCATCGTCATCATCGGCGTCTCCTGCGGGCTGGGCGGCGGCATCATGCGGGACCTGCTCATCGGGACACGGCCGGCGGCCATGTCCAACGAGGGCTATCTGCTGACCGCGGTGCTCGCGGCGATCGCCGGCATGCTCGTGCAGCCGCTGTTCCGCAGATACGCCATGATCACCCAGGTGCTCGACGCCGTCACGCTCGCCTTCTTCTGCGGGGTGGGCACCGCGAAGGCCGTGAGCCACGGTCTGCCGGTCCTGCCCTCGATCCTCATCGGCGCCGTCACCGCGGTCGGCGGAGGGGTGCTGCGGGACATGCTGCTGAGCATGCCGGTGGGCATCATGTACGTGGGCTCCTTCTACGCGGTCGCGGCGGTGGGCGGCGCGGCGGCGCATCTGGCCGCGGACGCCCTGGGCGCGGACGAGTGGCTCGGCTTCGCGATCTGCCTGGGCGTGACCTTCGTCATGCGCATGGCGAGCGTGTGGTTCGGCCTGACGCTGCCCGAGCAGATGAGCCTGAGCCGCGGCCGCAGGCGCGCCGCGGGACAGGCGAGGACGCCGTACACGGCCGAGGAGCTGCGCCGGGCCGGCATGCTGCACGGGCCCTCCACGAGCGCCATCGAGATCATCCGGCAGAACTCGCCGGAGCCGGGCCCGCCGCGAGAAGAGCGGGGATGAGCTCCGCCCCGGCGCGGTGCCCCGCTCCGCGCGGGGCACCGCGCCTCGGGGACGGGCGGGTCACAGATAGCCGCGGATCTCCTCGAAGACCTCGTCCAGCGGCGCGGTCCGGGCGTCGAAGCTGCGCCCGCCGGTCAGCTCGGAGAGCGCCGCCATGGCCTCCGCGTCGGCTTCGCCGAAGACGATCGTGTGCACGGGGATGTCCGCCGCGCCGGGGTTCTGGGCCGCGTAGGCGGCGTGCCAGGCCTCGAACTCCTGTCTCGTCGTCCCCGCGGTGTTCTCGCCGTCCGTGAACAGCACGATGCTCGCCAGGCGCCCCTCTGCGGCCCCGACCAGGGCCCGCTCGTAGGCCTGCTGGGCCGTGCTGTAGATGGAGGTGTCGCCCTCCGGCACGAAGCCGTCGATGTAGGCCGCGAGCTGCGCCATCGCCTGGGTCCGCCCGGCCGCGTCCGCAGGCACCTCGACGGTGAAATGCGATTTCGTCGCCTCGCCGAACTCGAGCAGCGTGATCCGTTCCCTGGGCTGGAGCCTCAGGAAGCCGCCGCCCTCGGGCTCCCGCTCGCCGGTGAGCACCGCGAGCGCGTTCCGCAGCTGCTGCATGCGGTCCCCCTCGCCCATGGATCCGGAGGTATCGATCCCGAAGACCATGTCGGAGGGCTTCTTGATGCTCGACAGCCAGGCGCTCAGCAGTTCGTGCACCGTCTCCAGGTTCGCCGGGAAGGGCAGCTCGAAGACGCGGGCGTCGGCCTCCGGCGGCGTCGCCGAGGTCCTACGCCCGGTCGTGTCGGCGATGCGCTGCTGCACCTCGGCCCGGCTCAGGTAGTCGACCGCCGCCCGGTAGGCGCGCTGCGTCGTCTCGTCGGCCCCGTCCAGGAGCATGAGCGGATAGTCGCTCGTGATCACCCCGTCCGAGGGGATGAGGAGGGTCAAGGGGGCGCCGTCCAGCTGCACCCCCCGCAGCGTCGACTCGTAGGCGAACAGTCCGTCCACCGCCTCGGGATCCTCCTGGAAGCTCTCCAGGAGCCAGCCGCTGGACCCCGAGGTGAGCGCGTGTCCCGCCGCGAGCCTGCTCAGCTGCGGCGAGACGGCGGCCACGTCGTCCCGCTGCAGGGCCGTGCCGTTGCCGGACAGCGCCGTCGCGCTCTGCAGCAGGGTCAGGAATCCGCTGTTCGAGGCGACCGGGTTGGTCATGCCGAAGCGGAGCCGGCCCGCCGCCGCCGCGTCCAGGACCTCCTGCCACTCGGGCGGGGACTGCTCGCTCCAGCCCAGCGAGGCCGCCGCCTCCGGCTTGAGGCCGAGCACGACGGGCGAGCGCATGATGGAGGCGCTCTCCGATACGAGCCCCTCGCTCTCCGGCAGCAGGGACAGGTAGCGCCCGGAGGGCAGCCAGGCCAGGTCCCAGCCGCCCTCGTCGTCGGAGATCAGCTCCTTGGTCGCCTGCAGCGTGCCCTCGTACTCGAGCTCCAGGCGGACGCCGGTCTCGGCCTCCAGCTCGGCCAGGACGGGGCCCATATCGGCCAGCTCGCTGCCGGCGAGGACCCGCAGGGTCGCCTCCACGCGCTCGATCGGGGCGTCCGCCGGGCCGCCTGCGCCCGGCCCGCCGCATCCGGCGGTCAGGCCGAGCAGCAGCGCACAGCCCGCGGCCAGCAGTCCGCGCGCGCCCATCAACGACTCGCCGTCGGTCGGGGCTCGTCGTGGTCGTGCTGGCGCAGGCCGGATCCGCCGACCGCCGTCGAC
>JAUNLB010000095.1 GCA_030532485.1 Pseudoclavibacter sp. | reverse complement strand
GGCATCGAGCATCGTGCAGACCGCCGGGCGGGGCATGATCCCGCTCGGCGCCCTGCTCGCCGGGCTGCTGAGCACGGGGCTGCCGCCCTCGGCCGTCGTCTGGCTGGCGGTCGTGCTGGCCGGGCTCGCCTGCCTCGTCCTCGCGCGCACCTCCGCCCGCCCTTGACGTTTCCGCCCGCCGCGGCGGGCGGAAACGTCAAGGGCGGGCGGATCGGCCGCGGAGCGGGGCAGCGGGTCGCCCTACGGGGCTAGGCCGAGCAGCTGCGCGCTGCGCTCCCAGTGCAGGCGGGCGGCCTGCGGCCGCACCGCGCCACGCGGCAGTCTCCCGATCCGGCCCGGCGCCTCGTAGTAGCGGCCGGAGCGCCACTCGACGCCCGGGCGTCCCGTCGCGAAGTGCACGAGCCTGGCCGCGCCGCGCCGGGGCGTCAGCAGCGCGCCGCGGAGGAGCCCGTGGTACATCGCCCGGGCGCCGCCCCGCATCCCGGCCGCGAAGTTCGTCGCCACCACCCCCGGATGGAAGGCGACCGCGTTCAGCCCGCGTGCGTGGAAGCGCTCGTGCAGCTCCCGCGCGAACAGGATGTTCGCGAGCTTCGCGTTGCCGTAGGCGCGGGGGGCGCGGAAGGGGTGCAGGCTCTGGATGTCGCCGGGATCGTAGCGGCCGAAGAGCCGGGCGGCCCGGCTGGCCGTGCTCACGACCGCGGCGCGGCCGGTCAGCAAGCGGTCCATGAGCAGCCGGGTCAGCAGATAGGGGGCCAGGTGGTTCACCTGGAAGGTCCGCTCGAAGCCGTCGACGGTGCGCACCGGGCCGGGGAAGATGCCGCCCGCGTTGTTGACGAGCACCTCGATCCGCTCGCAGCGCTCCGCCAGGACTGCGGCCAGCTCGCGCACCTCGTCCAGGCGCTCGAAGTCGGCCGTGTGCCACTCGGCCCCGATCCGCTCGGCCACCTCCCGCGTCTTGGCCGGCGAGCGCCCGACGAGCACCGGCCGGAACCGCCCGTCCGCCGCCAGCAGCTCGGCCGCCGCCGCGCCGATCCCGTCGCTCGCCCCCGTCAGCACGATCGTGCGCATCCTCGCCGCCTCTCCCGCGGCCGCCGCCGCGCATCCGATTACGAAACGAAACAGTTTCGTATCGTCACTCTAGAATGGCCGCATGAGCGCAGGCAAGCCCGAGCCGCCCGGCGGGCCGCGCGGCCCGGGCCGCCCGCTCGACGCGGGACTCGGCCCGGCGATCCTCCGAGCGGTGCAGGAAGTCTTGGCCGAGAGCGGCTACGCCCGGTTGACGACGACGGCCGTGGCCGAACGCGCGGGCGTGTCCACCGCCACCCTCTACCGGCGCTGGCCGAACAAGCGGCTGCTCGTCCTTGCCGCCGCCCGGCAGCTGGCCGCCGAGCACCCCGCACCCGCCGCCACCGGCGACGCCGCCGGGGATCTGCGCGCCCTGCTCGAGCACAAGCGGCGGCTGTTCGCAGCGCAGACCGGGCGCACCGCGCTCGCGCTGCTGGGCGAGGCGGCCCACGATCCGCAGCTCGCCGAGGTGCTGGGCGCCGCCCTGCTCGAACCGTGCCGACGGACGCTGGAGGCCCTCGTCGAGCGGGCCCGGAAACGGGGCGAGCGCCTGGACCGCTCCGGCGTCGAACCCGCCTCGCGCGTGATCATCGGTCTCGCGCTGACACGTGCGGCCTTCCCGCCGGCGGAGACCGCCCCCGACGCACAGGAGGCGGAGCTCGACGCCGTCCTGCACCTGCTGCGCGAGCCGGAAAAGCGACATTCGCACTCAGCTGATCCGAAGTGCCCGTCCCTAGAGTGAGCTGCGTCGATGCCGCCCCGACGGGCATCGACCAGCCCCGGGCTGCGAAGACGCACGAAGGAGTCCGCCATGCCCCGCCTCCATCCGCTCAGCCGCCGCCGCGGCGCACTCGGCCTGCTGGCCGGGCTGTGCCTGGCCGCGACGATGCTCCCCGGCCCCGCCCAGGCGGCCCCGCCCGACCCCGGCGCGAGCTCCTCCTCCCGCCTGGTCGACCCGGGTGAGGGTCTGCGCCTGGACTCCCCCGAGTTCGCGCGCCTCTACGGCCCCGGCGTGTTCACCATGACCGCGCTCGGCAACACCGTGGTGGGCCGCAGCCAGGCCGGCTACGAGCGGCTCGTCTCCAACCGCTTCCGCGCCACCGAGGGCGGCGAGCTCGCCTCCCTGCGCCTGTACTGGCCGACCGGCTCGGGCTACTCGGGCGGCACCGGCGGCCGCATGCGGCTCAGCGTGCTGCCCGACGACGGCTCGCCCGAGCACCGGCCCGTGCTGGACGCCCAGCCGCTCGCGATCGCCCACTACGAGCCGAAGCTCGTGGACGGCGAGAAGCCGCCGAAGATCGTCGACGGCAAGGAGCAGCGGCCGGATCCCCTCCTGGCCGAGCTGCCCGTCGAGGGCGAGGCCGCCCCGCTGGTCCCCGGGCAGCTGTACCACGTGGTGCTGGAGAACCTGGACCCTGACTCGGTGCGCAACTTCATCAGCAGCGACAACTCGATCACCCACCGGGAGAACGGTCGCCCGGCCCGCTGGCTGAACACCGTGGACTGGGCCACGCTCATCGCCTACCGCCCCGCCGACCGCCCCGGCACCGCCTTCACCTGGCGGGACCTGACGTTGAACGGCTCCGGCCACAACATCTTCTCGCCCATCATGGAGCTCACGACCCGCGACGGGCGCAAGCAGGGCGTCTTCGACATGGAGTCCGGCAGCGTCGACCCCGAGCGCATCTTCACGGTGGACCGGGACAGTCCCGTGCGCGAGCGCTTCACTCCGAGCTCGGACAAGCGGGTCAGCGGCCTGTCGGTGGCGACCGCCGCCGCGGTGCCCGGCGCGCTGCGCTGGAGCCTCCTGCACGGCGAGCAGGTCCTGGCGAGCGGGGTGATCGAACAGCAGAACGCCAACTACGCGCCCCACGAGGAGCCCAAGAACATAATCGGCAACTACTTCTGGTACGACGTGGAGTTGCCCCGGGACGTCGTGATGCGGGCCGGGCAGAGCTACGACCTCGTGCTCCGGGCCGAGGGGGACAGCCAGTGGCGCATCGGCGACCACAGCAACGGCTCCCACTACGAGGTCCCCTGGCCCGCGGCCTTCACCGAGTCGCAGGCCCAGCACCTGCACGGGGGACGGTGGATCAACACGAACCACTGGAACCACACGGCCTCCGGCACGGGCACCAACTGGCCGGTCGTGCTGCACCTGGCGCCCTGATCCGGGCGGGGGGGGGGGGGGGGGGGGGCGGGGGGCGCGCGCGCCCCCCCCCCCCCCACCGCGCCCCCCCCCGCCGCCCGCGCAGCTCCGCTCCTCAGCCCGCCGCGGCGAGCACGCGGAAGCCGTGCCCCGGCGTCTCCGGCACGGCCGCAAGCGCCGCCCCGCGCACGGTGTCGCCCGTCTCGTAGCGGGGGTCGCTGGACAGCAGCACCCGGCCGTTTCGGCTGAGCGCCACCAGCTCCTCCCCCGTGTCCAGCAGCGCGGGCAGCAGGTCCCGCTCGATCGTGTCCACGAGCACGTCCAGCGCCAGCACCCCCAGGAAGCGCCCCTCCAGGCAGACGGGCGCGGCGAAGGTGACGGTGTAGTCGTCGTTGCACAGATAGTCCACGTAGGGGCCCGCCACGTGCGGGCGGCCCGTCGCGGCCGGCACCCGGAACCACTCCAGCGCGGTGTAGTCCACGCGACCCTTGCGCACCGCCTCGGCGGCCGGTACGAGCCGGCGGCAGGGCTCGCCCTGCCACCAGGCCAGATGCCCGTCGGCATCGCCGAACTCTCCCCGGGCGGCCACGAAGCCGGCGCCGAACACTCGGGGCTCCGTCAGGGCGCGCAGCCGCACCGAGTGGGGTTCCACGAGCTCGTCCAGGCGGGCCGCGCTCGCGGCGCCGACGGCGTGCAGAGCCGCCAGCTCCGCCCCGAAGTCCTCGGCCGCCCGGCGCAGCGCCTCGACCGGGGCCCGCAGGTAGCCGTCGATCCTGGCGGCGGCGCGCCGGACGGCCGGGGAGCGCTCGTCGCACCGCACGGGCGTCGCCGGCAGCGGGGACGGCATGGTCGGGGACGGCATCTTCGCCTCCTGTGCTGAGGGACCTCGCAGGCATCGTACCGCCGGGCAGCTGCCCACGCGTGCTCGGTTCCAGGCGGGGAAAGGCGAGGGAGGCGGGTGCGCTCAGCGGCTGCGGCCGCGCAGACGGACCAAGCGCTCGACCGCGTCCCGCACGAGCTGCTCGCAACGCTCGGCGGCCGTGTGCCCGTCGCCCTCGCCGATCGCCTCCAGCAGCCCCGCCAGCGCCTCGCGCTGCTCCCGCCGCGCCGGCTCCTCGGCGTCCAGCAGCCGCAGATAGGGCGAGAGCTCCAGCTGCCGCTGCATGAGCTCGCGGGTCAGCCGGGGAGACTGGCCGAGCGCGGCGATCTCCACGAGCAGCTCGTCCAGACCCCGCCGCCAGGCGCCCAGATCCTCCTCGCTCAGGCCCGACAGGCGCTCGCGCAGCGCCTGCGCCTCCGCTTCCCCCGCTCTGCGGGCCGCCAGCCGCGCGCAGCCGGCTGCGATCGTCGCGTGGTGCGCCCCCAGGTCCCGCAGCGCCACGAGCGTCGTGTCCTGCAGCGCTCTGCGGGCGAACACGATCGGATCGGCCGAGTCGTGCACGTAGCTGCCGCCGCGCCTGCCCCGCACCGTCACGATGAGCTCCCTGCCGCGCAGCGCGGTCAGCGCCTCCCGGATCGTGGTGGCCGAGACCCCGAAGGCCTGGGCGAGTTCGTTCTCGGAGGGCAGGCGCTCACCGGCCCGCAGCACCCCGACCATGATCGCCTGAGCGAGCCGGCGCTCCACCTGGGCCGGCCGGCTGTCGTCGCCGATGGACTGGAACAGGGCGCGGTGCAGGCTCGTGGGCCGCTGCGCCGCGGTCGCGCCGAGAGTACTCATCGCCGGACATTCTCCCGCCCGCGCCTGCGACGCAGCCGGTGGCGGGCGGCCCGTCGGAGCAGAACTTGCACGTTGACATTTGATGTCATAGTTTATTTTCCAATCTTCCAGAGACGACGAGGTTCCAAGGAGATGCCATGACGAAGACGTCGGCGCGACCGCGACGCGAGACGGCGGACCGGGCCGGCGAGGCCGGCACCGTCCGGCTGCGCGGCGTGAGCAAGACCTTCGGCGAGACCTCGGCCGTGCACGGGCTCGACCTGGACGTCGCCGCCGGCGAATTCCTGTCCATGCTCGGCCCCTCCGGCTCCGGCAAGACGACCGTGCTGCGCATGGTCGCCGGTTTCGAGGAGCCCACGAGCGGCACGATCGAGCTGGGCGGCGTGGACGTGACGCACATCCCGCCGCACGCCCGCCACGTCAACACGGTCTTCCAGGACTACGCGCTGTTCCCCCATCTCTCGATCGCCGAGAACGTCGGCTACGGTCTGCGGGTGCGCCGCATGCCGAAGGCGGAGCGCGTCGAGAAAGTCGCCGCCGCCCTGGAGAAGGTGCGGCTCGGCCACCTCGCCGAACGCCTGCCCGGCCAGCTCTCCGGCGGGCAGCGCCAGCGCATCGCCCTGGCCCGCGCCCTCATCCTGGAGCCCGAGGTGTTGCTGCTGGACGAGCCGCTCGGCGCGCTCGACAAGCAGCTGCGCGAAGAGATGCAGATCGAGCTCAAGCAGATCCAGCGCCGCGTCGGCATCACCTTCGTCTTCGTCACCCACGACCAGGAGGAGGCGCTGACCCTCAGCGACCGGGTCGCCGTCTTCAACCAGGGCCGCATCGAGCAGATCGGCACCGCGCGCGAGGTCTACGAGTATCCGCAGACCGAGTTCGTGGCCCGCTTCCTGGGCCTGTCCAATCTCGTCCCGGGCCGGGCGGCGGGCGGCGAGGAGCCCCCCACCATGAGCATCCGCCCCGAGCGGGTACGGCTCCTGCCCGCCGACGGCCGCGTGCCCGAGGGGGACATGGCCGTGCCCGGGGTCATCGACGAGATCGTCTACACGGGCCCCAGCACCCGCTACGTCATCCGGACCGAGGAGGCCGGACGCCTCATCGCCTCCCTGCAGAACGCCCACCACCCGGAGCACGAGCACGAGTTCCGCCGCGGCGACCGCGTCCTGGCCAGCTGGACCGCCGATCACGCCTCGCTCGTGCCGAGCGGCTGAGCCCGGCCGCGGCGCCGGCCCGACAAGCCGTCCCCTCCCACCCCCTCGAAGCAGACACATAGGAGTGCCTCATGAAGACCCGAACCCCCCGTTTCGCGGCCCTCGCCGCCGCGGCGACGCTGCTGCTGACCGGATGCGGCGACAGCGACGGCTCCGCCGGCGGCCTGCAGATCGACGTGCCCGATGTGCCCATGCTGGAACAGCTGGGAGAGTCCGAAGGCCACGTCAACATCATCGCCTGGAGCGGCTTCGTCGAGCCCGAGTGGTCGGACCGCTTCACCGCCGAGACCGGCTGCGTCGTCAACCGCCGCATCGCGGGCACGAGCGACGAGATGGTCCAGCTCATGCGCACCGGCGACTACGACCTCGTCTCGGCCTCCGGCGACGCGAGCCTGCGCCTCATCGCGGGCGGCGACGTGGCGCCCCTCAACCTCGAGCTGATCCCGAACTTCGGCGACGACATCGTCGAGGGCATGAAGGGGCAGATCTACGACACGATCAACGGCAAGTCCTACGGGGTGCCCATCGGCCGCGGCGCGAACGTGCTGCAGTACGACAGCGCGGTCGTGACCACACCGCCGGACAGCTGGAGCGTGGTGTGGGAGCCCGACAGCCCCTACGCGGGCAAGGTCACGGCCTACGACGCCCCGATCTACATCGCCGACGCGGCCGTGTACCTCATGTCCACCCGACCGGAACTGGGCATCACCAACCCCTACGCGCTGGACGAGACCCAGCTGGCCGCGGCGATCGAGCTGCTCAAGCAGCAGAACGGCATCCTCTCCGAGTACTGGAGCGACCCCTCGGCGCAGATCACCTCCTTCACCGGCGGCAACACGGTCGTCGGCACCTCCTGGGAGGTGCTGCGCAAGCTCTCCGAGAAGGACAGCCTGAAGACCGTGCTGCCGAAGGAGGGGGCGACCGGCTGGTCGGACGCCTGGATGATCTCGGCCCAGGCCAAGAATCCCAACTGCGCCTATCTGTGGATGGACTACACGAGCTCGCCCGAGGTGAACGGCGCGATCGCCATGAACTTCGGCATGGCGCCCGCCAACGGCGCCTTCTGCGAGACGAGCGACAAGGCGCGCGCCCACTGCGAGGAGTTCCACGCGACCGACGAGGAGTACTTCCAGAACGTGTGGTTCTGGACGACCCCGATCGAGCAGTGCGTGGACGGGCGGACCGATGTGGTCTGCACCAACTTCCAGCAGTGGACCGAGGCCTGGCTGACCGTCAAGTAGCCGCCTCCCCCACGGCGGGAGCCGGATCTACGCCCCCCGAGGGGTTCACGCGTGAGCGGAGCCGCCTCCCCCCACGGCGGAGGCCGGAGCGCCCATCCGCTCCGGCCCCCGCCGACCCAGCCCCCAACCGGCGCCCGGCGCCGGACCAGCACGCACCAGATTCGGACGGGCCATGCGCACACGCCGCCTCCACCTCGCCGGGCTCCTCGCCCTGCCGTTGACCTGGCTCATCGGCATCTACATCTTCTCGCTCGTGATGCTCATCGTCACGGCCTTCTGGACGACCGACCCGTTCACCTCGAAGGTGAAGCCCGGGTTCTCGCTGCGCAACTTCGAGCAGCTCGTGGTCAATCCCGCCTACCTCGGCACCTCGCTGCGCACCCTCGGCATCGCGGTGGCGGTCACCCTGATCTGCATCGTGCTCGCCGTCCCGCTCGGCCTGTTCATGGCCAAGATCGCCCGGCCGTGGCTGCGGGCGGCGCTGGCCGTGTCGATCACGCTGCCGCTGTGGGCGGGCTACCTGGTGAAGGTCCTCGCCATGCGGGTCACCTTCACCGAGGGCGGCTTCGTGAACTGGCTCCTCTCGCCGCTCGGCCTGCCCGGTCCCGGCTTCACGGCCTTCACCGTGGTCCTGACCCTCGTCTACCTGTGGTTCCCGTTCATGGCGGTGCCCGTCGCCACGGCCTGCGCCCAGGTGCCGGCGAACGTGCTGGACGCCTCGGCGGACCTGGGCGCGGGCCCCTGGCGCACGATCCGCACCGTGCTGCTGCCGCTCGTCGCCCCGGCGATCATCGCGGGCAGCGTCTTCACCTTCTCGCTCAGCCTGGGCGACTACATCGCGGCCAAGTTCGTGGGCGGCTCGACGCAGATGATCGGCAGCGTCATCGCCTCGAACATCAACCTCAACCCGCCCCTCGCGGCCGCCTTCGCGGTCGTGCCGATCGTCTTCGTCCTCGTCTACCTCCTCAGCGTCCGCCGGACGGGCGCGCTCGAACGGATGTGATCCGCGTGCTCCGACTCTCCCGCACCGCCAAGATCGCGCTCGGAGCGATCGTGGCCCTCATCGTCGCCTTCACCTACGTGCCGCTGCTCATGGTGGTGGTCAACGCCTTCAACGCGGCCCGCATCCCCTCCTGGCCCGTCGCCGAGTTCTCGACGCACTGGTGGGAGGCGGCCTTCACCAGCCAGGCCGTGCGCCAGGCCGTGCTCAACTCGGTGCTCGTCGCCTGCGGGGCGACCGCGATCGCCCTCGTGCTCGGCACGCTCACCGCCTTCGCGCTGCAGCGCTTCGCCTTCTTCGGGCGCAGCGCCGTGAACCTGCTGGTGGTCCTGCCGATCGCCCTGCCCGGCGTGGTGACGGGCGTGGCGCTCAACAATACCTACAACAATCTGCTGGAGCCGATCGGGGTCCACATCGGCTACCTGGGGCTCATCGTCGCCCACGGCACCTTCTGCATCGTCATGGTGTTCAACAACGTCTTCGCCCGCCTGAACCGCATGAACCCGGGGATCGAGGAGGCCTCGCTGGACCTGGGCGCGACGCCGTGGCAGACCTTCCGGCTCGTCACCTTCCCCCAGTTCCGCAGCGCCTTCGCGGCCGGCGGCCTGCTCGCCTTCGCCCTGAGCTTCGACGAAGTGGTGGTGACGATCTTCACCGCCCCGCCCGGCGTGGACACCGTGCCGCTGTGGATCATGAACACGATGGCCCGTCCCAACGAGGCGAACGTGGTGAACGTGGTGGCCACCGTGCTGATCCTCGTCTCGCTCGTGCCCGTGTGGGCCTCGCAGCGCCTGGCGCGCGACACGACCGCCGCCTGAGCGCGCTGCGCTCGAGCGGAGCGCTGGTCGGCTTCCTCCGGGCCTCCGCCCCGCTCCGGCGGGCGGCACGCGCGTAGTCTGCGGGCGAGCCGGTCCGGCCCCGGTCCGGCGAGGAGCGAACGAACGAAGGAGCCGAATCCCCGTGAGCGAACACGTCCTCTTCTCCCCCTCCCGCTACGTGCAGGGAGCCGGCGTGCTGAGCCGGCTCGGCGAATACCTCGGGCGCCTCGGCAGCGCCCCGCTCCTGCTGGCCGACGACACCGTCTGGAACATCGTCGAGGCGACGGTGGCGGAGTCCTTCGCGAGCGCGCAGCTGCCCGTGGTCCGAGCGCCCTTCGGCCGTTTCGCGACCGCCGCCGCGATCGACGAGCTGGTCTCGACCGTCCGGGACGGGGGCCACGACGTGCTGGTCGGCCTGGGCGGCGGATCGGCCATCGACGCCGCCAAGGCCGCCGGCCACCTCGCCGGCATCCGCTGGGCGAGCGTGCCCACGGCCGCCAGCAGCGACGCGCCCACGAGCGCCCTCAGCGTCGTCTACACCGAGGACGGCGAGTTCGAGGAGTACCGCTTCTTCCCCCGCAACCCCGATCTGGTCCTCATCGACACGGAGCTCGTGGCCCGAGCCCCGGTCGCCTTCCTGATCGCGGGCATCGGCGACGCGCTGGCCACCTGGCTGGAGGCCCGCGCCACCCTGCGCGGACAGGGGAAGACCATGGCCGGCGGCCGGCCCACGCACACCGCCGCGGCGCTCGCGGAGCTGTCCTGGCGGCTGCTGCACGAGAACGCGCTGCTGGCCGTCGACGCGGTGCGCGCCGGAACCGTCACGCCCGCCCTGGAGGCGGTCGTGGAGGCGAACACCCTGCTGTCCGGGCTCGGCTTCGAGTCCGGCGGGCTGGCGGCCGCCCACGCGATCCACAACGGGCTCACCGCCGCGCCGCAGACGCACGGGCTCGCGCACGGTCAGAAGGTCAACATCGGATCGCTCGCCCAGCTGATCATGGAAGGCGCGCCGGCCGAGGAGATCGAGGACTTCATCGTCTTCACCACCCGGGTGGGGCTGCCGAACACGCTCACCGAGATCGGGCTGTCGCCGGACGACGAGCGGGAGCTGCGGGCCGTGGCCGAGGCGGCGACGGCGGAGGGCGAGACGATCCACGCCATGCCCTTCCCCGTCACCCCCGAGCTGGTCTTCAACGCCCTGGTGGCGATCGAAGGCCTGTCCCGGCGGGTGCGGGCCGAGCACGGCCTGCCCGAGCCGACGCCCTATCGCGCCGAGCACTGACCCCGCCGCCGGAGCCCTCGAGGCCGGGTCAGCTGCGGCGCAGACGCAGACGCAGCAGA
>JAUNLB010000094.1 GCA_030532485.1 Pseudoclavibacter sp. | reverse complement strand
CGCCGGCGCCGGAGGGCTTGGCGGCGGCGCCCGCCCGCTCGGCCGCGTCGCACAGCCGGCGCAGCGCCGGGGTCTCGACGGGCGTCCCGAACGACTCGCCGAAGCCCGCCAGCTGGCGCCGCGCCCGCCGGACCGCCGCGAGGGTCGCCGCAACGGCCCCGCCCGCGCGCGCCGCCCGCAGCCCCGCCCGGCGCCGCCCGAGCTCGGCCAGGAAGCGCTCGTGGGCGGCCGGATCGGCCCGCACCCGCTCCTGCACGCGCCCCACCAGCTCGGGCGTGCTGGCGGCGCTGCCGGTCCAGCCCACCAGGAGCTCCAGCCCGGCGGGGGCGGGCAGCGGCTCGATCCGCAGCCCGGGCCATTCGGCCCGCACGGTCTCGGCCGCCCCGCGCCGGGCCCGCGATGCGGCGAGCGCCGCACGGTCCGGGGAGCGGTAGGCGATCCAGCCGCCGAAGCAGGCGGCCGCCACGTCCCCGCCGGAGGCGCGCGGCTCGATCCGCACGGCCGCCAGCAGGGCCAGCCGGAACACCGCCGCGTCGTCCAGCTCCAGCCCCAGCGCCCGTCCGACGGCCCGCACCACCGCCGCCGAGACCGCGCCGCTGGAGCCCAGGCCGTACTTGCGGCCGTCCGCGTCCGCCAGATCGCTGCGGATCTCCAGATCCGCCCGGATCCGCTCCAGGCCCCGGTGCCGCGCCTCCTCGAGCACGGCCTCCAGGGCGGCCAGCACGTGGTCGCGGGGCAGCTGCGGGTCCTCCCAGACCGGGCCGCCCGCGGCCGGGCCGCGCCAGCGCCGCGGCTCGGGGCCGTAGCGGGCCGAACGGACCGTGCCGCCGGGCCCGTCCGCCCCGCAGGGGCCCGCAGTCGCCCGGACCGTCACGCCGCGGTCGAGCCCCAGCACGACGGCCGAGCCTCCGGGCTCGACCACCGCGTACTCGCCGGCGAGGAAGAGCTTGCCGTGCGCGCGGGCGCTCGCCGTGCGGACCCCGCTCACGCGCCGCCTTCGAGCAGACGCACGCCGGGGCCGTGACCGGAGACGAGGACGTCCGCGGCGGGCAGGGCGCCGGCGATGCGGGCCCGTACCGCCTCGGCGTCGCGGGGCAGGCAGAGCACCTTGACGTTGGGGCCGGCGTCCATGGTCGCGTAGGCCTCCAGCCCCTCCTCGCGCATGGCCGCCACGAGGTCCAGGGCCGCGACCGTGTCCGGGTTCCAGTAGCGCACCGGCGGCACGGCCCCGAGCATCGTCGCGTGCATGCGCAGCGCGTTCGACTCGGCCAGCTCCCCCACCGCCGTGAAGTCGCCCCGCTCCACGGCCAGGCGCATCTCCCGCAGATCCCGTGGCACGTGCTCCACCCAGGCCGGGTAGTAGGGCGAGGTCTGGACGGTGCGCCGCATGGCCTCGCGGCTGCCGACCGCCTTGCGGCCGGCTGCGAGCACCGCCACCACCAGGGCGATGCGGAACTCGCCCGCGGGGACCGGCTCGGCGTAGGAGCCGTGGTCGTCCCGTCCCGCGTGCCACTGCACGAAGCCGCCGAAGACCGAGCGGGCGGCCGATCCGGAGCCGCGGCGGGCCAGGCGGGACAGCTCCCGGGGGTCCGGGTGCAGCCCGTAGGCGGCGGCCGCGGCGGCCGCGAGGGCCGCGAAGCCGGCGGCGGAGGAGGCCAGCCCCGCCCCGGTGGGGATCTCGTTGACCGTCTCCACGACTGCGGGCACGCGGCTGCCGGCGCGCTCGCGCACCAGATCGAGGAAGGTCGAGATGCGTGCGGCCTCCCCCGCGCTCATCGGCCCCTCGGCCCAGCGCGCCTCGTCCCGCCCGGCCCCCGGCGCGAGGGCGACGCTCGTGCGGGTGGGGGCGACGTCGAGGGTGAGCGAGAGGCTGCCGGTGGCCGGCAGCGCGAGCCGCTCGTCCCGTTTGCCCCAGTACTTGACGAGGGCGATGTTGGGGTGCGCGAGAGCGACGGCGGTGCTCATGCGCCGGCCCCGGCCGGGCCCTGGCCGATGCGGACGAGCTCGCCGCTGACCGCCCCGGCCGCCCGCATGGCCGTCAGCAGCTCGCGCGCGCGGGCCTCGTCGCCGGCCAGCGCGAGGACGCAGCCGCCGCGCCCGGCCCCGGTGAGCTTGGCCCCCAGGGCGCCGGCCGCGCGGGCCGCGGCGGTGAGCCGCTCGATCATCGGATGGCCCACGCCCAGCTCGTCGAGGGCCGTCTGCGCCTCGTCCATGCGCGCGCCCAGCTCGGCCGTGCGGGCCGCGCGCAGCTGACCGGCCGCCTGCAGGGCCAGTTCGCCGAGCCGGTCCAGCAGCTCCTGCGCCCGCCGCGGCCGCTCCTCGACGAATCGCGCGAGCTGCGCCACGGCCTGCTTGGTGGAGGAGCGCACGCCCGTGTCGGCGATCGCGAACCAGAGCGGGGCGGCCGGCGGCAGGGGCGTGCCGCGGCGGGACTGGAAGAGCAGGGGCAGTCCGGTGCGCGTGGCCAGCGCGTCCAGGCCGCTGGGGTTGCCGTGCGCGGTGCGCTCGGCGGTCTGCACGAGCTCGAAGCGCTCCGCCTCGCTCAATTCGGCCTCCGCATGGGCGCGCAGGGCCTCCACGACGGCGTGCGCGACCGCGGCGCTCGCGCCCAGGCCCGCCCCGGCGGGGATCTCGTTGACCACGTCGATCTCCACCCCCTCTCCGGACAGGCCGAAGAAGTCCAGGGCGGCGCGGGCTGCCACCCCGATGGAGGCGAAGCGTTCGGGCAGCCGGTCGATGGGCAGCGAGGCGCCGTCGTTGCACAGGCTCGGCGGGCCGTCGATGCGCCGGATCCGGGCGGTCACCCGCAGCTGCCCGACGGGCAGGGCGACCGCGGGCCGTCCGTAGACGACCGAGTGCTCGCCGACGAGGATCGCCTTGGCGTGGGCCGTGCCGCTGGCGGGGTCCGCGTCGCTCCCCGGCCCGGGTCGTACCCCGGGTTCGGGGCCGAGCGGCGGGGCGGAGGACTGTGACATGGCTGGCGCTTTCGAGCCGGTGCCGGGACCGGCCGCGTGAGTGGACGGGGTGAGGGGTCGCGCTGCGCGACGGGGGACCATTTTAGTGACCGCCGCCGCGGGCCCCGTCCCGGGCGGTGTCGGCCGCCGGGCGCTCGCGGAACGCGCCGGGCCGCTCACGCCGCGCCGAAGCCCCACTCGGCCAGTCGCGGCGCGGCCGTCCGGTACACGTCCTCGAACCAGGCGGTGAAGGGCTCGCGCGCGCGCAGCCGCTCCAGCTCGACGGCCGTCACGAAGCGCAGCTCGTCGATCTCGGCCGGGTCCGGGTCCAGCAGCGCGCCGTCCACGCGGCCCGCGAAGACGTGGTTGTACTCGTGCTCGTCCAGACCGCTGCGCTCGTCGTGCACGTGGTAGCGCACCACGCCCAGCTCGACGAGCCCCGTCACCGGGCCGCCGAGCTCCTCCGCCGCCCGCCGACGGGCCGCCTCGGCGGGGGGCTCGCCGGGGAAGGGGTGGCCGCAGGCCGTGTTCGTCAGCAGCAGCGGCGAATGGTACTTGCCCGCGGCGCGGCGCTGGAGGAGCATGCGCCCCTCCGCGTCGAAGGCGAAGAGCGAGAAGGCGCGGTGCAGCGTCCCCGGGGCCCGGTGCGCCGCGAGCTTCTCGAGCTCCCCGGTCGCCCGGCCGTGCTCGTCGACCGTCTCGACGAGGATGACCTCCTGCATCCGCTCCGCCTTCCTCTCGCTCGGCCGCACCTCGACCCAACTCTACGCGCTGCCCCGCCCGCCGACGCCCCGCACCCTCCGAGGGGGTCAGGCGGCGGGGGCGAAGCGCGCGCGGTGGAGGCGCGCGTGGGCCGCGATCGCGGCGGCGCCGGCGGCGGCGATCCCCAGGGCCCAGGCGAACAGGGCCTCGCCCGGCCAGACGAAGGCGAAGAACTCGCCCACCAGCGGCGCGGTCGTCACGGCCACGAGCGCCGCGTGGCAGATCAGCAGCATGACCGCCTGCCACCAGCCGAAGGGCCGCACGAGCGAGCCGAGGATCCACAGCGCCACGAGCGTGAGCGTGAGGCAGCCGGCCGTGCGCGCCTGGTCCGGATCGGCGCCGAGCAGGCGGGCGGCGAGGTTCACCGCCAGGATGCAGGCCGTCACGATCGCCCCCGCCGGGGCCGCGAAGGCGAGCGCCCGGCGCAGGAAGCCCGGCCGGTAGCGGCGGGGGTTCGGGATGAGCGCCAGCACGAAGCCGGGCAGGCCGATCGTGATGCCGTCCAGCACCGACAGCTGCCGGGGCAGGAAGGGGAACTCCCACAGGAGCGCGCCGAACAGCAGCGCGATGAGGATCGAGTAGGCGGTCTTGGACAGGAAGAGCATCGCGAGCCGTTCGACGTTCGCGATCACCCGGCGCCCCTCGGCCACCACGTGCGGCAGATGCGAGAAGCGGCCGTCGAGCAGCACGATGCGGGAGACCGCCCGGGCCGCCTGCGCGCCGCCGCCCATGGCGATGCCCAGGTCCGCGTCCTTGAGCGCCAGGATGTCGTTCACCCCGTCCCCGGTCATGGCCACCACGTGGCCGCGGCGCTGCAGGGCGCGCACCATGGCGCGCTTCTGCTGCGGGGTGACGCGGCCGAAGACGGTGTGCTCGTCCAGCACCCGGCCCATCTCCTCCTCGTCCTCGGGCAGATCGCGCGCGTCGTAGCCGCCCGTGGTGGGGATGCCGATGCGCCCGGCGACCGCCGAGACCGTGCGGGGGTCGTCGCCGGAGATGACCCGCAGGGACACGTCCTGCTCGCGGAAGTAGCGGACCGTCTCGCTCGCGTCCTCGCGCACCCGCTCGTGCAGGGTCAGCAGCGCGACCGGCCGGAGCCCTTCGGGCAGCGCCTCGGCCCGGAGCCGCTCGTCGCTCTGGGGCAGCTCGCTCGTGGCCAGCAGCAGCACCCGCCTGCCCTCGGCGGACAGCTCCCGCGCCCGCTCCAGCACGGCGCGGGCGCGGCCCCCGGTCCCGGCCAGGACGATGTCGGGCGCGCCCAGCACCCAGCTGCCCCGCAGCCCGCCGCTCTCCTCGCGGTAGCGCAGGGCGCTCCACTTGCGCGTCGAGGAGAACACGATCCGCCCGTCCGGTTCGGGTCCCGTGTCCGGGAAGGCCCGCCGCAGGCAGGCGGCCGAGGCGTTCGCCTCCGGATCGTGGGCGATCGCGCCGAGCACCCGGCGCCAGCCCTCGCGGGCCCCGGGCACGGGCAGGGCCTCGTCGAACTCGATCACCCCGTCGGTGAGCGTGCCGGTCTTGTCGAAGCACAGCACGTCCACCCGGGCCAGGCCCTCCACGGCGGGCAGCTCGTTGACCAGCACCTGCTGGGCCGAGAGCTTGACGGCCCCGACCACGAAGGCGACGCTCGTCATGAGCACGAGCCCGAGCGGCACCATCGCGATCGCCGCTCCGATCGCGCCCACGATGGCGGTGCGCCACGAGCCGGTGGCGATCGCGAGCTGCCAACCGCCGACCGTCTGCATCTGGGCGTTGACCACGAGCAGCAGGACGGGCCCGAGCAGCCACGCGACCCAGCGCAGGATGCGGTCCAAAGAGCTTCGGATCTCGGAGGCGACGAGCGAGAAGCGCTTGGCCTGCACCGTCAGCCCGGCCGCGAAGGAGTGGGCGCCCACGCGGGTGACCCGGGCCAGCCCGGCGCCGGCGACGATCGTGGAGCCCGAGAGCACGGCGTCGCCCGGGCCCTTGGCGACCGGTTCCGACTCGCCGGTCAGCAGCGACTCGTCGCAGCCGAGGCCGTCGCCGTCCAGCACCTCGCCGTCGGCCGGCAGCTGGTCGCCGGCGCGCAGCACGAGCAGATCGTCCCGGACGATGCGCTCGCGGGGGATCTGCTGCCGCTCGCCGTCGCGGATCACGATCGCGTGCGGCGCGTGCAGGAGCGCGAGGCGGTCCAGGGCCCGCTTGGCGCGGTACTCCTGCACGACCCCGATGACCGCGTTCATGACCGCCGAGAAGCCGAAGAGGGCGTCCTTCCACTGGCCCACGAGCAGCAGCAGGAGGAAGCTGCCGCCGACGATGCCGTTGAAGAGGGTGAAGACGTTGGCCCGCAGGATGCTCCACAGACTGCGGCTGCTGTCCCGGGGCAGGGTGTTGCCCAGGCCCGCGGCGAGCCGCTCGGCGACCTCGGCGCCGCTCAGCCCGGCGGGCCCGTCCCGGCGGGCCGCAGGGGCCGGATCCGGGCCGGGCTCGGCTGCGACCCCGGCGGAACAATCATCGATATTCATCGATCCATGACCCGACCCGGCTCCCGGTGCTGGCGGCTCCGCGTGGGGTGCCGAGGGGGAAGCGGGATCGACGGGGGCCTTCGCCGGCTCGAATCCGCTATCCGCCACGCCGCCTCCCCCGGCCGCGCCACCAGTGCCCCAGCAGGCCCGTCCGGGGGCGGCGCAGACCCCCCGGCGGGATGATCGTGGTGGTCACCGCGACCGAGTCGACCAGCTCCACGAGCCGGGCGTCGGCCGCCAGCCGCTCGCGCAGCCCGGCCGTGAGCGCCTCGCGCTCCTCGTGCGCGGCGGCCTCGGGCACGTGCAGGACGATCTGCAGCTCGCTGCCCTCCAGCCGGCCCGGACGGCCGCCCGGGCGGATGTCGACGCCCTCCACGAGGGGCTCGTCCCGCAGGCAGGCGCCGATGCGCTCCAGCGCCTCCTCGCTGCGCCACGGCGAACGCCAGGGCTCGTCCTTGGCGATCGCCCACAGCGCCGGGCGCCGCAGGCCGAACTCCTCGTCCGTGCCGGGGTCGAGCACGAGCAGCTCGGTGCCCGCGTCCACCGCCGCGAGCGCCGCGTGCCGGGCCGGGACGGGCACGGGCCGCGCCCGCGCGTTCCAGGCCCGCATCGTCTCGACGCCCGTGAAGGCGGGCAGCACCTCGCGCCCGTCGGGTCCGGAGACGGTGACGATCGCGAGCTCGGCGGACTTGTCGACCGTCCGGCCGTCCGGGCCGGTCCCCGCCTCGCCCAGCTCGGCCAGGAGCGGAACGAGCAGCCGGGTCTCGCGCAGGGCGTCCACGACCGTCTCGGCCGGCGCCCGGCCGGCCCGGAACCCGGCCAGGGCCTCGGCGTAGGCGGGCGGCACGGCCCCGTCGTCGTCCGCGTAGGGCTGGGGCCGGAAGGTGCGGCCGCGCCAGGGCACGCCCGCGGAATCTGCGGGCGTTTCGCCGGAGGGGTGTTCGCTCATCGTCCTTCAGCGTAGAGAAGCGGGCGGGGCGGTGCGATGGGGATAGCCCCACAGAAGCCCGCGCTCCGCTCGGGAATCACGGATCAGGAGGCGGTCCGCAGGGCCTCCCGCAGGGTGAAGGCGCCCGAATAGAGGGCCTTGCCGATGATCGCTCCCTCCAGGCCCAGCGGCACCAGCTCCCGCAGCGCCGCGACGTCCCGGAGGGTGGCGACGCCGCCGGAGGCGATCACGGGCCGCTCGGTGCGCGCCATCACCCGGCGCAGCAGCTCCGTGTTCGGGCCGCGCAGGGTGCCGTCCTTGGTCACGTCGGTGACCACGTAGCGGGCGGCCCCGCAGGCCTCCAGGCGCTCGAGCACCTCGAACAGCTCGCCGCCCTCGCGCGTCCAGCCCCGCGCGGCGAGGGTCGTGCCGCGCACGTCCAGGCCGATCGCGACCAGTTCGCCGTGGCGCTCGATCACCCGCTCGGTCCAGGCCGGGTCCTCCAGCGCGGCGGTGCCCAGGTTGACCCGGGCGACCCCCGCCTCCGCCGCCCGCTCCAGGGAGGCGTCGTCGCGGATGCCGCCGGACAGCTCGATGCGCAGCCTGCCCTGCAGCTCGCGGATGACCCGGGCGATCACCTCGCGGTTGTCGCCGCGGCCGAAGGCGGCGTCCAGGTCCACCAGGTGGATCCACTCGGCCCCCTGCTCGGCCCATTCGGCGGCGGCCTCGACGGGGTCCCCGTAGGCGGTGGCGGAGTCCGCCTCGCCCTGGACGAGGCGGACGGCGCGGCCGTCCTGCACGTCGACGGCGGGGAACAGGGTCAGCTTGCCGGGGGCGGCGGGGGTGCGGGTGGTGCTCACGGTGCGCTCTCTCGCCGGCCGGGCCGGCGTGCTCGTTGGTCGGATTCGCTGCGGTCGTTCTCGGGCGGCCGCGCGGGCCGGGGACAGGGGTCTCGGTTCTTCGCTTGTGGTCGGCACGGTCAGGCGGCCGTGCGGGGCAGGGCGGTGATCCAGTTGCGCAGCAGGGCGATGCCCGCCTCGCCGGACTTCTCGGGGTGGAACTGGGTGGCCGAAAGGGGGCCGTTCTCGACCGCGGCGAGGAAGGACTCGCCGTGGCGGGCGCGGGTGACGAGCACCGGCGGGCCCGCCGGGTGGGCGCTCAGCTCCAGCTCGTGGGCCGCGTAGGAGTGGACGAAGTAGAAGCGCTCCCGGCGGATGCCGCGGAACAGTACGGAGTCCTCCGGCGCCTGGACCTCGCTCCAGCCCATGTGCGGCAGCACCTTCGCGCGCAGCGCGGTCACCGCCCCCGGCCACTGGCCTAGGCCCGGGGAGCGTCGGCCGCCCTCCTCGCCCTCCTCGAACATGATCTGCATGCCCACGCAGATGCCCAGCACGGGCAGGCCCCCGGCCAGGCGGCGGTCGACGATCTCGGCGGCCCGGTGCCGCTCCAGCTGGGCGGCGACGTGGGCGAAGGAGCCGACGCCGGGGATCACCAGGCCGTCGGCCGAAAGCGCCGCCCGCCGATCGCTGCTCAGCTCGACCTCGGCGCCGGCCGCTTCCAGGGCCTTCACCGCGGAGTGCACATTGCCGGAGCCGTGGTCGAAGACCACCACCCGCGGGGTGCGCCCGGGGCCGCTCGCGGACTGGCCTCGGCTCACAGGCTGCCCTTGGTGGAGGGCACGCCCCGCACCTCCGGGTCGATCCGCTTGGCGGCCCGGAAGGCGCGGGCGAAGGCCTTGAACTCGGCCTCGGCGATGTGGTGCGGGTCGCGGCCGCGCACGAGCTCCACGTGCACCGTCAGCCGGGCGTGGAAGGTGATCGCCTCGAAGACGTGCCGCACCAGGGAGCCGGTGAAGTGCCCGCCGATCGGGTGGTAGGGGAAGTGCTCCGGCTCGCCGAGGTGCACGAGGAAGGGCCGGCCGGAGACGTCCACGACCGCCTGGGCGAGCGCCTCGTCGAGCGGCACGAGCGCGTCGCCGAAGCGGGCGATGCCGGACTTGTCGCCGAGCGCCTGGGCGATCGCCTCGCCCAGCACGATCGCGGTGTCCTCGACCGTGTGGTGGACGTCGATGTGGGTGTCGCCTGCGGCGCGCACCCGCAGATCGCTCAGCGAGTGCTTCGCGAAGGCGGTGAGCATGTGGTCGTAGAACGGCACGCCGGTGGTGACGTCCGAGACGCCCGTGCCGTCCAGGTCGATGCTCAGCTCGACCTGGGACTCGCTCGTGCGGCGCGTGACGGTCGCGGAGCGGGATGTGTTCATGTCCCCAGCCTATTGCCTCGCCGCGGCCGCAGCCGGGCGTGCGCCCGGCTCGGGCGCCGGTCTCGACCCGCCCGTTCAGGCTCCGCCGCTCCGGGCCCCGCCGGGCTCGGCTCCGCCGATCTCGGCGAGGGCGGCCAGGAAGGCGCCGGTCTCCGCCTCGGTGCCCGCCGTCACCCGCAGGGTGCCCGGCAGGCCCACGTCCCGCACCAGGATCCCCCGCTCCCGCAGGCTGCGGAACACGCCCTGCGGCTCGGCGACGCCGCCGAAGAGCACGAAGTTCGCCTCGCTCGGGTGCGGCCGGTAGCCGAGCCGGGCGAGCTCCGTGCTCAGGCGGTCGCGCTGGGCGCGGATCGCCTCGACCTGGCCGAGCATGATCCCGGCGCAGTCCAGCGCGGCCCCGGCGGCGGCCTGGGTGACGGCCGAGAGGTGGTAGGGCAGGCGGACCAGCCGCACCGCGTCGGCCACCACGGGGTCGGCGGCGAAGTAGCCGAGCCGGGCGCCGGCGAAGGCGAAGGCCTTGGACATGGTGCGCGAGACCACCAGCCGCTCCCGGCCCGGCAGCAGCTCCAGCGCGCTGGGCACCCCCTCGTGCCGGAACTCGGCGTAGGCCTCGTCGACCACGACGATGCCGCGGCTCGCCTCGTAGGCGGCCTCGACGGTCTCCAGCGGCATGCCGGTGCCGGTGGGGTTGTTGGGCGCGCACAGGATCGTGACCGCCGGCTGCTCGCGCTCGATCGCCTCGCGCGCGAGCCGCGGGCCGAGCCGGAAGCCCTCCTCGCGGGGCACGGCGATGTAGCGGGAGCCGACGCCGCGGGCCAGCAGCGGGTACATGGAGTAGCTGGGGGTGAAGGACAGGACGCTGCGGCCGGGCCCCGCGAAGGCCTGCAGGAGCTGCTGCATGATCTCGTTGGAGCCGTTCGCGGCCCACAGCTGCTCGCGGCCGAGGCCGTGGCCCAGGTAGGCGGCGAGCTTCTCGCGCAGCTCCGTGAACTCGCGGTCCGGGTAGCGGTTGAGCCCCGGCAGGGCCTGCGCGATCGCGGCCGAGACGCGGGCGGCGACCTCCTCCGGCACCTCGTAGGGGTTCTCGTTGACGTTGAGCGCGACGGGCACGGGCTCCTGCGGGGCCCCGTAGGGGCTCAGACCGCGCAGATCGTCGCGGACGGGAAGGTCGTCGAGCGAGGGCATTCCTCCATGCTAGGCGCCGGGGCCCGGCGGGACGCTCGGTGCCTGCCGTGCCCCGACGGGGTGCTACGCGCCGGGCGGGCCCCGGGCGGGCGCCAGGGCG
>JAUNLB010000093.1 GCA_030532485.1 Pseudoclavibacter sp. | reverse complement strand
TCTACGAGGGGCCCAGTCAGCTGCTGATCCGCCGGATCGGGCGCCGCGCAGACGCGCCCGCGCCCGAATCGTACGCTGCGGCGCAGAAGCGGCTGGGCATGGACCGGCAGGGATCGGCTACGCCTCCGGCCGCTCGGCCCCCTCGGCGGGTCCCGCGTCCATGCCGAGCCTCCGCATGATCTCCCCGGAGACCGGGTAGGGGCGCTCGTTCGGCAGCTGCGCGGGATCGAGGGGGCGCCTCGCGTGCAGCCGCCGCACCCGCTCGGTGAGATCCCGGATCTCGAGCGTCCACTCCTGCACGTACTTCTGCACGGCCGGCCCGCTCAGGCCGATCTGGATCGCACGCCACGGCAGCGGCTGCAGATCGGGGGAGCGTTCCGGGTCCCACTGCACGCGCACCGGGCAGCGCTCCTTCTCGCGCCGCCAGGCGGCATGCTCCCCGTGAACGGCCGGGTCGAAACTGCTCAGGCAGGCCATCGACAGGGCGCGCTCGAAGCCCTCGCGGCGCAGGCGGACGGCCAGCACATGCTCCTGGCCGGGCTTGCCCGCCCAGCCGGAGCGGTACATCATCCACAGGAAGGAGGGCTTGATCCAGGTCATGCGCCCCATCCGGAAGGGCGGCACGAAACGGCCCGCCCGGACCGCGGGCAGCGCGATCTCGGGGGAGTAGGCCTGGTAGACGGTGATGGTCTCCGCGTCGTACTCGGCGCGGATCTGACGGGCGGGCGTGGTCACGGCTCCTCCTTCGACTCGTCCGGCCGGACCGGTTCCGGACGGGGGCGCGGCGGTCACAACCCCGCCCGGCGCGACTCCGCGAGCCGCGAGAGGCGGTCCCGCAGCTGTTCGGCCTCGGCCGCCGGCAGTCCCGGCAGCCGGACGGCCGTGCCGACCGCGGCCGTCGCCAGATGCAGCTCCGACAGGCCCAGCAGGCGCGCGAGCGGCCCGCGCCGCACGTCCACGAACTGCATGCGCCCGTACGGGGCGGACAGCTCCTGGCGGAGGAACAGCCCCCGGCGCACGAGCAGGTCGTCGTCGCGCATGCGGAAGCCCATGACCCGCACCTGCAGCCAGGACAGGACCCCGGAGACGGCGAAGAGCCCGGCCGCCGCGAGCGGTACGGGCCACGGCACCGGCGAATGCGTAGCGGCCAGCGGCACGGCCGCCGCGCACAGCACGAGGGCCAACAGATTCGGTGCGAGCAGCAGCAGCGCGTACCGCAGGGAGGGACGGCGCCATGCCTCCGCGGCCTCGGCGGGCGCGCCCGGCGCGACCGGGCTGCTCATGCCCCGGCCCGCCTGGTCTCGGCCAGCGCCACGATCCGGTCGCGCAGCGCTCGCGCCTCGGCCGCGGGCAGGCCCGGCACGCGCAGCCGGGCCGAGGCGGAGGCGCTGGCGGCCGAGAGCGTGCTCAGGCCCGCCAGGCGCTCGACGGGCCCCCGCTGCAGATGCACGGTCTGCACGCGGCTGTAGGGGAGGCAGACGATGCGCTCGAACATGATGCCGCCGCGCACGAGCAGATCGTCCTCGTCCAGGCGGTACCCGATCGCCCGCAGCCGCCGGAAGCTCAGCGCCGCCGCAACGAGCCACGCGAGCGCCGCCGCGGCCAGGCCCCAGCCGAGCAGGCGCAGGCCCGGCCCCTCGCCGGGCAGCGTCAGCGCGGCGGCCACGCCGGCCGCCGCCGCCCACAGCAGGCACCCCGCGACCCGCAGGCCCACCAGCCTGGGGGACACGCGCCGCCAGTCCGCGCCGGGCGGATCGATCGAGCGTCTCACGAGGCCTCCCTGCCGCTTCGGTTCACTGCGCCCCCCTACGCTACCGCGGCGGCGGGCCGGAGGGCGCGGTCCTGCGTGCCGCCGATGCCCACCGCTCGTGCGTGCCGACGGGAGCGGCTTGCGCGACGGGGCTCAGGCCGCCGGGGAGGCCTGTCCGCGCACGGCTCCGCCGTCCCGGGGCGGCAGGGTGCACCAGGACTCGGCCGCGAGCCCGGCGGCCAGCAGCAGCGCGGCGGCGATCGCGGCGGCCGCCGCCTCCGGCAGCGCCGCCCCGGTCACCACCGTGCGGGTGAGCAGGAAGGCCGCGGTCCCGGCCGAGGCGCCGCCGATGAGCGCCCCGGTCATCGAGGAGGCCTTCGCGAAGGCGAGCACCAGGACCGCCCGCTGCGGCGGCACGCGCCGGGCGGCCGCCAAGCGGGCGAGCTCCTCGCCCCGCTCGTCCTCCTCGTCCTCGCGACCGCGATCCCGCCGACGCTGCAGGTGCCGGTGCGCCGCCGAGAGCGTCCGCGTGTAGCGGCGCACCGGCCAGGCGAGCACGAGGAGTACGAGCGCCGTCAGGCACAGCGTGATCGGCAGGGTCATCGGGGCGACCAGGACGGTGCGGCCGGAGGAGACCAGCCAGCTCTCGACGGCCCAGCCGAGCGCACCGCACGCGCAGGCCAGCAGCAGCAGGCTCAGCGGGCTCGTGCGCCTGGTCACGGCCGCCGCCTCACGGGACGTCCTCCGCCGGGGGCCGTCCGGGCAGCGCCGATCCCGGTCCCACGAGGGGCAGGCCGCGGTCGGTGCCGGGCGCTCCGCCGGCCGCCTCGGCCGCGGCGAACAGCTCGACCCGGTCGCTCGCCGCCGCCAGGAGCTCTCCGATCGGCCCGCGGCCCGGAATGCTCGCGTCCGGCTCGATCTCGTGCCACGGCACGAGCACGAAGGCGCGCTCCCAGGCCCGCGGGTGCGGCAGCTGGAGCCGCTCGCCGTGCAGTTCCAGCCCGTCCACGTCCACGAGGTCCAGGTCCAGGGTCCGGCTCGCCCAGCGGCCCGTGCGCAGCCGGCCGAAGCGCCGCTCCAGCCCCTGCAGATCCGTCAGCACCTCCTCCGGGGCGCGCGCGCTGCGGAAGGTGACGACCGCGTTCAGATACCGGGGGGCGGTCTCGTCCACGCCCGTCGGCGTCAGCGCGGGCGTCTCGTAGACGCTGGAGGCGGCGATCGGCTCCACGCCGGGCAGCCCGGCGATCGCCCGCATCGCTCGGCGGACGGTCGTCAGCCGGTCGCCGAGGTTCGAGCCGATCGCGACGACCATGCGCCGGGCGGTCACCGTGCCTCCCCGCCCGCTCGCGTCCGGAAGCGCAGCACGCTCACCGCGACGTCCTCGAAGCGCAGCGGTACCGGCGCCTGGGGCTTGTGCACCGTGATCCGCGCGGCCCGTGGGCCCGGGAAGGCGAACACCGCGGCCGCCAGCCGCTCGGCGAGCGTCTCCAGCAGGTCCACCGGCTCCCCCTCGGCGACGTCCGCGAGGGCGCGCATGAGGTGGCCGTAGTGGACCGTGTCCGCGATGTCGTCGCTGGCGGCGGCGGGCCGAGCGTCCAGCCACACCTCGGCGTCGATGAGGAAGTCCTGCCCCTCGCGGCGCTCGTGCTCGTGCACGCCGTGGAATCCGCGCACGTGCAGGCCGCGGATGCGGATGACGTCCAGCTCCGGCCGGGGCAGGCCCTCCGGCGCGGGGCCCGCTCCCGTCGCGGCGGCCCCGCGGCCGGGGAATCCCTGCTCGGCGATCAGCCGGTCGGCGGCCGCGTCCAGCCGGTCCAGCAGCCCGTCGTCGGGACGCTGCCAGCGCTGCGGCCCGCCGGGCCGGGGGATCTGCTCGCTCATGCGGTTCCTCCTCGCCAGTGGTCGACGACGTCCAGCGCGACGGCCGTGGCGGCGACGTCGTGCACGCGCAGCCCCCACACGCCCCGACGGGCGCACAGGGCGGAGACGATCGCGCTCGGCAGGTCCCGCTCGGCGACCGGCGCTCCGGGCGCCAGGAGCTCGCCCAGGAAACGCTTGCGGGAGTGGCCGATCAGCAGCGGGTGGCCGAGCGCGAGGAAGCGGTCCAGCTCCCGCAGCACCGCCCAGTTGTGCTCCGGCCGCTTCGCGAAGCCGAGTCCGGGGTCCAGCACGATCCGTTCCGGGCGAAGGCCCCGGGCCGTCGCGGCGTCGCGGGCGCGGGCGAGCTCCTCGGCGATCTCGCGGGCCGGGTCCGCGTAGTCGGCCAGTCCGTCCATGACGATCGAGTGGCCGCGCCAATGGCTCAGCACGAAGGGGGTGTCGTGCTCGGCGAGCACCGGCAGCATGTCCGGATCGGCCATGCCCCCGGACACGTCGTTGATCATCCGGGCCCCCGCCGCCAGCGCCTCGGCGGCGGTGCGCGCGTACATGGTGTCCACGCTCACCGGCACCCCCCGCTCCGCCAGGGCGCGGACCACCGGCAGCACGCGCGCGGCCTCCTCCGCCTGCGGCACCCGGCCGGCGCCGGGTCGGGTGGACTCGCCGCCCACGTCGATCAGATCCGCGCCCAGCCCCAGCAGCTCCTCGGCCCGGGCGAGCGCCGCCTCGCTCCGGGCGCGGGGGTCGGGGCGCTCGAAGGCCCCGCCGTCGCTGAACGAGTCGGGCGTGACGTTGAGGACGCCCATGACGGCGGGCCGCGAAGGCCTCGCGATCAGGGGCGGGAAGGTGCGCATCGTGCCTCCACGCTACCGGCTGCGCGGCCCGGCCGCGGCCCCTCAGCGATCCGCCGCGCCGCGTTCGACCCGCACGAACGCCCCCAGCCGCTCGGCGATCCGATCCGCCATCGTCTCCGGGTCCCGGCCGCGCAGGATGCGCTCGGCCGCCTCGTGCTCGTCCAGCAGATTCGCGACCGCCGCGACCACCGCGACGTGCGCGTCGGCCTCCGTGACGGCCACGGCGATCACGACCCGGACCGGGTCGTTGTCCGGATGGCCGAAGCGCACGCCCTCCGGGAAGGTGAGCAGCACGGCGCCGTTCTCGCGCACGTCCCGGCCCGGCCGGGCATGGGCGAGCGCCGCGCCTTCGGCCACCACGATGTAGGGGCCGAAGGCGCGCACCACGTCCACCATGCGCTGCGTGTAGGCGGGCGCGGTGACCCCCAGCTCGTTCAGCAGGCCGCCGGCCTGGCGGACGGCGTCGCCCCAGTCCTCGGCCCGGCAGTCCAGCCGGATGTGCCGCGCGTCGAAGCGCAGGGCGGTGGTGCGGTGCGGGCTCATGCCGCGACCCCGTCGAAGCCGTCCTCGATCAGATCGGCCAGCCGCTCCCGGTCCTCGACCGGCAGGAAGGCCGCGTTCGCCGCGTTCAGCTGGAAGACGCGCAGGTCCTCCGCCCCGTAGTCGAAGGCCTCGGCCAGAAGCGCCAGCTCGCGGCTCAGGGTCGTGGCGCTCATGAGCCGGTTGTCCGTGTTCACGGTCACCTCGAAGCCCAGCTGGTAGAGCAGATCGAAGGGGTGGTCGGCGATCGTGTCGCCCCGGGCGGCGATCGCGCCGGTCTGCAGATTCGAGGAGGGACTGATCTCCAGGGGGACCCCGCGGTCCTTCACCCACTGGGCGAGCCGGCCGAGCGAGACGAGGGTGCCCCGCTCGTCCTCGCCCTCCGTCTCGACGTCCTCGGCGATGCGCACGCCGTGCCCGAGGCGCCGGGCCCGGGCGTCGAGCAGGGCGCCTGCGATCGAGTCGAGGCCGGCGGCTTCGCCGGCGTGCACGGTGACGGGGAACCAGGACTCGGCGAGCAGATCGAAGGCGGCCCGGTGCCGGGAGGGCGGGAAGCCGTCCTCCGGGCCGGCGATGTCGAAGCCGACGACGCCCCGGTCCCGGTGCCGCAGCGCCAGCCGGGCGGTGGCCAGCGCCTGATCGTCCTGGCGCATGGCGCTCAGGATCTGGGCGACGCGCAGCGGACGCCCCGCGGCCCGGGCCTCGGCGACCCCGTCCTGGAGCCCCGCCCGGACGGCTTCGACGGCCTCGTCCGCGTCCAGCCCCCGGCGCAGGTGCTGCTCGGGCGCCCAGCGGACCTCCCCGTAGACGACCCCGTCCCGGGCCAGGTCCAGGGCGTACTCCCGAGCCGCGCGGTGCAGGGCGTCGGCGCTCTGCAGGACCGCGACCGTGATCTCGAAGCCGCGCAGGTAGTCGGGCAGGGAGCCGGAGTCGGCGCTCGCGGCGAACCACGCGGCCAGTCGCGTCGGCTCGTCCTCGGGCGTCTCGACGCCGGCCGCCTCGGCCAGCTCCAGAACGGTGGCGGGGCGCAGACCGCCGTCCAGGTGATCGTGCAGCGAGACCTTCGGCAGCTCGCGGATCGGGGTCCCGTCGGGAAGCTCCTCCCCGTCGTGATCGCCGGACATGTCGTCGTGACCGTCTGACACGCGCCCTCTCCCTCGACTGCACCTCATGCGACCGTGCACGGCCCGCTGACCGTCACCGGCATCCTAGCGCTCCGAGCCGGACGAGCGCGGGTCAGATACGGGCGAAGAGCTCCCGCATGGCGGCGGCGGCGCGGTCCGCCGCGGCGGCCGCGGCCGCTTCGCGCCGGCGCGCGTCGCCCTGCTCGGACCGGGCGTCGACGTAGCACTTGATCTTCGGCTCGGTGCCGCTGGGGCGCACCATGATCCGGGTGCCGTCCGCCAGCCGGATCCGCAGCAGCTCGCTGGGCGGGATCCCGTCCAGCCCCTCGCGGTAGTCGTCGAAGGCGACCACCTCCGCGCCGCCCACGCTCCGGGGCGGATCGGCCCGCAGCGCCGCCATGATCCGCGGGATCTCGGTGGCCTCGGCGAAGCGCTCGGAGACCTGTCGGGAGGCGAAGGCGCCGAAGCGCTCGGTGAACTCGGCCTCCAGCTCCGTCAGGCCGCGCCCCTCGCCGTCCAGGCGCGCGATGAGCTCCAGGACCGCCAGGGCGGCCGAGATCCCGTCCTTGTCCCGGACCTTCTCCGGGTCGACGAGGTAGCCCAGGGCCTCCTCGTAGCCGTAGACGATGCCCTCGGCCCGGGAGATCCACTTGAACCCGGTCGGGGTCTCGGCGTAGCCGAGCCCGTAGCTCTCGGCCACGGCCCGCAGGGCGGGGGAGGAGACCAGCGAGGTGGCCAGCGTCCCGGCCCGGTTCGCCTCGGCCGCCCGCCAGCCCAGCAGCTTGCCGATGTCGTTGCCGCCGAAGCGGTGCCAGCCGTCCGCCCGGCGCACCGCGACCGCGAGACGGTCCGCGTCCGGATCGTGGGCCAGCACGATCCCGGCGCCGGCCTCCTCGGCCGTCCGGTAGGCCAGCTCGAGCGCCCCGGGCTCCTCGGGGTTGGGGAAGTCGAGCGTGGGGAAGGCGCCGTCCGGCTCCAGCTGCGCGGCCACCGGCGTCGGGTGCGCCAGCCCCAGGCGGTCCAGGACCGCGCGGAACACGTCCCAGCCGACCCCGTGCAAGGGGGTGTAGACGATCGACGGCAGCGTCGCGCCCGCCTCGCCCCGCCAGCAGGCGGCGGTGCGCTCGACGTAGGCCGCCAGGACCGCCTCGTCCGCGATCGCGTAGCCCTCGTCACGGGGGATGTCCGGCACCCGCATGGCCGCGGCCACCCGGTCGATGCGGGCCGCGATCTCGGCGTCGGCCGGCGAGACGATCTGCGAGCCGCCGTCCGCGCCGCCCAGGTACACCTTGTAGCCGTTGTCCCGCTTGGGGTTGTGGGAGGCGGTCACCATGACCCCCGCGGAGGCGCCCAGCTCCCGCACCGCGAAGGCGAGCACGGGGGTCGGCGCCCGGTGCGGCAGCAGCGTCGCCCGCACCCCCGCGGCCTGCATGATCTCGGCGGTGTCGCGTGCGAACACGTCCGAGCGGATGCGCGCGTCGTAACCGACGACGATGCTCGGCTCCGGCTCGCGGGACAGCAGGTACTCCGCGAAGCCCCGCGCCGTCTGGGCCACCAGCACCCGGTTCATGCGATTCGGGCCCGCGCCCAGCTCGCCGCGCAGTCCCGCGGTGCCGAAGGCGAGCCGGGTGCGGAAGCGGTCGTGCAGCGCGCGCCAGGCGTCCGCCGCGTCCGTCGCGGCCGCGGCGTCCAGCAGCTCCCGCAGCTCCGTGCGCGTCTGCGGGTCCGGGTCCTGCTCGTACCAGGCCTCGGCCGCGGCGCTCAGGGCCGCCCGCTCCTCGGGCCCGGGCCGCCGGCCGCTCACGCCAGCGCTCCCGCGATGCGGCCGAGCAGCCCGGCCAGTCGCGACTCGGCGGCCCGTCCGGCCTCGACGACCTCCTCGTGGCTGAGCGGTTCGGCGCCCACGCCCGCCGCCGGGTTCGTGACGAGCGTGAGCCCGAGCACCTCCATCCCCGCCTCCCGGGCGGCGATGGCCTCCAGCGCGGTGGACATCCCGACCATGTCGCCGCCCAGCGTGCGGGCCATGCGCACCTCGGCGGGGGTCTCGTAGTGCGGGCCGGGGAACTGCACGTAGACGCCCTCGTCGAGCGCCTCCACGCCTCGGGCGATCTCGCGCAGCCGGGCGGAGTACAGATCGCTCAGATCGACGAAGGAGGCGCCCTCCAGCGGCGAGACCGCCGTCAGGTTGATGTGGTCCGAGATGAGCACGGGGGTGCCCGCGGCCCATTCGGGCCGCACGCCGCCCGCGCCGTTGGTGAGGACCATGATGCGGGCGCCGCAGGCGGCGGCCGTGCGGACCGAGTGGACCACCCGGCGCACCCCGTGGCCCTCGTAGAGGTGGGTGCGGGCGCCGATCACCAGCGCGGTGCGGCCGTCGGGCATGCGGATCGAGCGCAGGGTGCCGGGGTGTCCGGCCAGTGCGGGACGGCTGAAGCCGGGGACCTCGTCCGCCGGCACGGTCGCGACCGTCTCGCCCAGCCGCTCGGCGGCCAGGCCCCAGCCCGAGCCCAGGGTCAGGGCGAGGTCGTGGCGCTCCACGCCCGAGGCCCGCGCGATGACGCGGGCGGCCTCGCGGGCGACGTCGAGGGGCGAGGCGGAGGGGTCGTCCAGCGGATTCGACGGCATGCTGCTCATACCCCTCAGCGTATGCGAGCCGCGGAGTCGGGAAGAACCTCGACCGGATCGGCGTCCGACGCGCCCTGAGCGCAGGCGGGCCGCGGAGCGTTCGCCGACGGCGCTCCCGGGAGGGCAGAATGGGGGGATGCCGACACCATTCGACCGCACGCACCGCATCGTCGTCATCGGCGGCGGGCCGGGCGGCTACGAGGCCGCGCTCGCCGGCGCCCAACTGGGCGCCGAGGTGACGCTCGTCGAGATGACCGGGGTGGGCGGCTCCGCCGTGCTGAGCGACGTGGTCCCCTCCAAGGCGCTCATCGCCTCGGCCGAGGCCGCGACCGCGATCAGCGAGGCCGGCGAGCTGGGGGTGCAGTTCTTCGCCCGGGGCCAGGGCGACACGCCCCTGCGGCCCGAGATGGCGGTCAACATCACGAAGCTCAATCAGCGTCTGCTGCGCCTGGCGCTCAACCAGTCCGACGATATGCGCCGCGTGCTCGTGGACGCCGGCGTCGACGTCGTCCAGGGCTTCGGCGCCTTCGAGTCCGAGTCGACCGTCTCGGTGCGCACCGCGCGGGACGGCGAGGCCTTCGACACCCTCGAGTTCGACACGGCCGTCGTCGCGGTCGGCGCCCACCCGAGGGAGCTGGAGAGCGCCAAGCCGGACGGCGAGCGCATCCTGAGCTGGAAGCAGCTCTACAACCTCACCGAGATGCCCGAGCACCTCATCGTGGTCGGTTCGGGGGTCACCGGCGCCGAGTTCGCCTCGGCCTACAACGCCCTGGGTGTGCGGGTCACCCTCGTCTCCAGCCGGGATCGCGTGCTGCCGGGCGAGGACCAGGACGCCGCGGACGTGCTGGAGGAGGTCTTCCGGCGCAACGGCATGACCGTGCTGTCCCGCTCCCGGGCCGAATCGGTCGTGCGTCGCGGCGAGGAGGTGGTGGCGACGCTCTCGGACGGCACCGAGCTGCGCGGCTCGCACTGCCTGATGGCGGTCGGCTCGATCCCCAACACCGAGGGGATCGGCCTGGAGCGGGCCGGGGTCGAGACCGACGAGTCCGGCCGCGTGCACGTCAACCGGGTGGCCCGCACGGCTGTGCCCAACATCTACGCGGCCGGGGACTGCACCGACTTCTTCCCCCTCGCCTCGGTCGCCGCCAGGCAGGGCCGCACGGCGGTCTACCACGCCCTGGGCGACGAGGTGCGGCCGATCAATCTGCGGAACGTCTCCTCGAACATCTTCACCTACCCCGAGATCGCCACGGTCGGCTGGCAGCAGCGCGACGTGGAGGAGGGACAGCGCGAGGCGCGCGTGCTCAAGCTCGATCTGGCCCACAATCCGCGGGCCAAGATGCAGGGCGTGCACGACGGCTTCGTGAAGCTCATCGCCGGCCCCGATCTGGGCACCGTGATCGGCGCGGTGGTCGTGGCGCCGAAGGCCTCCGAGCTGATCCTGCCGCTGTCGATCGCGATCGAGCAGCGGCTCACGGTGGACCAGGTCGCCCGCGCCTGGGCGGCGTACCCCTCGCTGTCCACGAGTCTGACGGACGCGGCCGGCGCGATGCACGTGCCGTGGCGCGATCCGCGCCACACCCAGAGCTGAGCATCGCCCCCGGCAGCGGCCGCGCCCCGCGCGCGGGCCCGGCTCAGAGTTCGCGCAGCTCCTCCGCGAGCCGGCTGGCCGCCCGGGCGGTCTCCATCTGCAGCTCGCCGAGCGAGATGCCGCGGGCGGCCGCCGAGACGATGAAGGCGCCCAGCTCGGGGTGCTCGATGGTGACGTAGACGAGCAGCACGTCGTCGGCGCGCAGCGAGACCGCGTCGAGCCGCACGTTGCGGGCGACGTCCGGCAGCGCACCGGTCACCGCGCGCGCGACGGACTGCAGCGAGCTGCCGAGCGCGGAGAAGCGGCCCACGTCCTGCTCGTGCAGGCCGATCGAGCAGAGGTGGAATCCGTCGCCGGTCGCGAGGGAGGCCACGAGCACCTCCGGCACGTCCTCCACGAGCACTTCCAGCAGCGGCGCCGCCGCGGTGCCGATCCGCTCGGTGCGCTGGATCCAGGCGGCCCGGATCTCGTCGTCCTGCCACTCGTGGTCGCGCATCTCGATCTCTTCGGCACCGCTGGCCCGCTCGCCCGCGCCCGTCTGCTC
>JAUNLB010000092.1:7289-10918 GCA_030532485.1 Pseudoclavibacter sp. | reverse complement strand
CCCGCCGCGCCGGCCTCCCCGGCCGCGGCCGCCGCGGCGGCCTCCAGCGTGGTCAGCGCGCGGCGGGCGTCCCCGGAGGCGAACTGCACGATCGCCGTCACGGCGTCCTCGTCGATCTCGAAGGCGCCGTCCAGGCCGCGCGGATCGCTGCGGGCCCGCTCCAGCAGCTCCCGCAGATCGGCCTCGTCCAGGGGCTGGAGGGTCAGCAGCAGGCTGCGCGAGAGCAGCGGGGGGGCGCCCCCGCAGGCCCGGGTCTGCGGGCGGCGCGCGCGCCGGGGGGCGCCGACCTGGACGGCGGGGTGCGCGGTCGTCGCCGCCACGAGGGTGACCCAGCCGTTCTCGACCCCGGGCAGCAGCGCGTCCTGCTGGGCCCTGCTGAAACGGTGGATCTCGTCCAGGAACAGCACCGTGCGCGCCCCGTACAGATCGCGCTGGTTCAGCGCCTCCTCCATCGCGGCCCGCACGTCCTTGACCCCGGCCGAGATCGCGCTCAGCTGCACGAAGCGTCGGTGCGAGGTGTGGGCGATCGCCTGGGCGAGGGTCGTCTTGCCGGTGCCCGGCGGCCCCCACAGCACGATCGAGGTGCCGGCCCCGCCCGTGTCCTCGGCGGCGGCGAGTTTGACGAGGGGCGCCCCGGGACGCAGGAGGTGACGCTGTCCCACGACCTCCTCCAGCCCGCGGGGTCGCATCCGGACCGCGAGCGGCGCCGCCCCGGCCCCCGGCGTCAGCAGCGCATCGGTCATGCGCTCAGATGTTAGTAAACTCTGCCATCGCGCCGGCTCCTCGGAGACCGGACCCGTCGGAGGCCGATCTCATCGGAGGCCGGAGCCGGCGGCAGGCCCGCGAGACGGAAGACGAGGGAACGTGGCCAAGTCCAAGAAGAACAGGGAAGACCGCCGCAGGCGGCGGGAGTACGAGGCCCGCGTCGCGGTCAACGACCGGCAGCGCGCCCGGCGCAGGCGGGACAACGTGGTCGCCTCGATCGCCTTCGTCGTGGTCGCCGCGCTCGCCGCAGTCGGCCAGGTGCTCTTCGCCACCGGCGCCTTCGCCCCGCAGCCGGCCGCCGCGCCGGATCCGGCGCTCGCCGAGGGCCGCAGCTGGACCGGCGCGATCACCTTCAACGACGGCTTGCGGCTGGAGGTGGAGCTCGACGGGGCCGCCGCCCCGCAGGCGGTCGCGAACGCCGTCTCGCTGAGCGCTTCCGGCTTCTACGACGGCACCTCCTGCCACCGGCTGACCACCCAGGGGCTGTTCGTGCTGCAGTGCGGCGACCCGGAGGGCACCGGCCAGGGCGGCCCCGGCTACAGCTGGGGACCGGTGGAGAACGCCCCCGAGGACGGGGTCTACCCGGCCGGGACGATCGCCATGGCGAGGGTCGGCGGCGACGGCTTCAGCATGGGCAGCCAGTTCTTCATCGTCTACGAGGACACCGAGCTGCCGAGCGACGAGGCCGGCGGGTACACGGTCATGGGCCGCGTGACCGGCGGCCTCGACCAGCTGGTCGAGCAGATCGCCGCCCCCGGCGTCCTCGACGGCAGCGGCGACGGGGCCCCCGCGGCCCCCGCCGTCATCACCTCCTACACGCTGCAGTAGGCGCCGGGCGGCCCATCGCCTAGCATGGGTCGCACGCGCCCAGCGACATCGTCCACACCGCAAGGGAAGCCCCGACACATGCCCGCACTGCCCGAACACCCCTGGGGCCGCGTCGAAGAAGACGGCACGGTCTACGTCATCGACAACGGCGCCGAACGCTCGGTCGGCCAGTACCCGGACGGCACGCCGGAGGAGGCGCTCGCCTACTTCGTGCGCAAGTACGGGGATCTGGAGGCCCAGGTCGCCCTCCTGGAGCAGCGCGTCCGCATGGGCGCCCCGGCCGCGGACATCTCCCGCTCGGCGGGCCACCTGGCCGCCCAGCTCGCCGAAGCGAACGCCGTGGGCGATCTGGCCGCCCTGCGCAGCCGGGTGGAGGCGATCGGCGGCAGCGCCGCGGAGCTCGGCGAGCAGCAGCACGAGGCGGCCCGGGCCGAGTTGGCCGAGGCCCTGGCCCGCCGGGAGCAGATCGTGGCGGAGGCCGAGCGGCTGGCCGCCCAGCCGCCGGCCCAGATCCAGTGGAAGCGCACGACGGCGGCGATCGAGGAGCTCTTCGCCCGCTGGCAGCAGCACCAGCAGGAGGGCCCCCGGCTGCCGAAGGGCGAGGCGAACGCGCTGTGGAAGCGCTTCCGGCAGGCCCGCTCGACCCTGGACGCCGAGCGGCGGGCCTTCTTCGCCGAGCTGGACGCGGCCCACAAGCAGGCCCGCGAGGCCAAGAACCGCATCATCGAGCGGGCCGAGGCCCTCGCTCCGCAGGGCGCCGACGGGGTGCCCGAGTACCGCCGTCTGCTGGACGAGTGGAAGGCGGCCGGCCGCGCCGGGCGCAAGCACGACGACGCCCTGTGGAACCGCTTCAAGGCGGCCGGGGACGTGCTCTTCCAGGCCAAGAACGCGATCGAGGCCCAGACGAACGAGGAGTTCCAGGCCAATCTCGAGCGCAAGGAGGCCCTGCTGGACGAGGCCGCGCCGATCCTGGAGATGAGCGATCGCGTGAAGGCCCGCGCCGCGCTCTCGGATGTGCAGCGCCGCTGGGACGACATCGGGCGGGTGCCGCGCGACCGCCTCAAGCAGATCGAGGACCGTCTGCGCCGCATCGAGCAGCACGTGCGCAAGCTGGACGAGGACCACTGGGAGCGCTCGAACCCGGAGAAGCGCGCCCGCTCGGAGAACATGCACGCCCAGCTGACCGAGGCGATCGAGAGACTCGAGGCGGAGCTCGCCTCGGCGCAGGCCTCGGGCGACGAAGGCGCGGCGCGCAAAGCGCAGGAGGCCCTGCAGGCCCGTCGCGACTGGCTCGCGGCCCTCGGCGGCTGAGCGCTCCCTCCGGGCCCGGAGCGATCAGACCGCCTGACGCGGCGGTGCGGGCCACCGGTCCCGCTGCTCCTGGACGGCCTGCAGGAACGCCTCCGGCTCGCTCAGGTGCAGCAGCAGGAGGTGCACCCCCTGCTGCACCGGGCCGCCCTCGCCGTCCGGGAACTCGGCGGCCAGCGGGCGGGCGAAGCGGATGCGCACGTTCGGTGCGGCCCCGCGGCAGAGCACGAGCCTGCCGCCCCGGGCGCCCGGGCGCGTGGAGCGGTCCTGCCGCTCCCGGCCGATCTGCGCGATCTCGGTCAGGGGCGCGTCCAGCACGACCCGATCCCCCCACCTGGCGGTCAGCCGCCCGTTTCCGAGCAGATGGGGGTTGGCGAACCGGCTCGCGGCGGGGCCGAGCGCACGCAGCAGTCCGAGGGCGGCTCCGAGCAGCACGACGGCCGAGAACAGGATCGAGGGCGAGAGCGCCAGGAGCAGCGCCGCGCCCAGCAGGATCGCGGCCGCGGCGGCGAGGGGTGCGAACAGCGTCCCCCGCAGGCCGCCGAAGCCCCGCACCCCCTCGCCCGTCCCGTTGCGCCGGCCGGCCAGGGCGGACAGGACGCCCGCCAGCAGCCGGACGTCCCGCTCCAGAAGGCGCAACGCGGCGTGCCGGGCGATGAGCTCCCCGAAGGCGCGCTGCCGATCGCCGTCCGCGGCCGCCAGCAGCGCCCGGTGGTCCCGCACCAGGA
>JAUNLB010000092.1:0-7279 GCA_030532485.1 Pseudoclavibacter sp. | reverse complement strand
ACGCAGGCCAGGAGTACGGCCGCCCCCGGCGAGAGCACCTCGAAGGCGTCCAGCACGAGCGCGAACAGCGTCGAGACCGCCGCCGACAGGAGCAGGAGGTCGGGCAGTCGCCGGGTTCCGCGGGCCATGAGCCCACGATGCCCCGAAGCGTCGCCGGGCGCCGGGAGCCCGGTCCCGCGTGTCGCGTCCTCCCCGCCGACGAACAGGACGAGGCGCATCGCCGGGAGCCCGCCCCGCGGTGGCAGCGGTGGCGTGGGCTACATGTCGATGAGCTCCGGGGTGATCTCCTTGGATCCCTCGATGATGAACTCCTTGCGCGGGGCCACCTCGTTGCCCATGAGCAGATCGAAGACCCGCTCGGCCTCCGCCGCGTCGGCGAGCGAGACCCGGCGCAGCAGCCGCCCGGCGGGATCCATGGTGGTGGTCCACAGCTGGTCCTCGTCCATCTCGCCGAGGCCCTTGTAGCGCTGGATCGGGTCCTGGTAGCGCTTGTTCTGCCGCTTGAGCCGGGCCAGCAGCGCGGCGAGCTCCTGCTCGCTGTAGGTGTAGACCGTCTCGTTCGGCTTCGCGCCCGGGTTGAGGATCACCACCCGGTGCAGCGGCGGAACCGCCGCGAACACCCGCCCGGCCTCCAGCAGGGGACGCATGTAGCGGAAGATGAGCGTCAACAGCAGGGTACGGATGTGGGCGCCGTCCACATCCGCGTCGCTCATCAGGATCACCTTGCCGTAGCGGGCCGCCGACAGATCGAAGGAACGGCCGGAGCCGGCGCCGACGACCTGGATGATCGAGGCGCATTCGGCGTTGGAGAGCATGTCGCCGATCGAGGCCTTCTGCACGTTCAGGATCTTGCCGCGGATCGGCAGCAGGGCCTGGAACTCGCTGTTCCGGGCCGGCTTCGCGGTCCCCAGGGCCGAGTCGCCCTCGACGATGAAGAGTTCGGAGCGTCCCACATCGCTCGAGCGGCAGTCCACGAGCTTGGCGGGCAGCGAGGAGCTCTCCAACGCGTTCTTGCGCCGCTGCGTCTCCTTGTGCGCCCGCGCCGAGAGGCGCGACTTCATCTCGGCCACGAGCTTGTCCAGCAGCATGGCGGTCTCCGCCCGGTCCTGCCGCTTGGTGGAGGCGTAGCGGGCCTGCAGCCCCTCGCCGAGGACCCGGGAGACGATCGCCCGTACGGGCGGGGTGCCCAGCACCTCCTTGGTCTGGCCTTCGAACTGCGGCTCGGGCAGGCGCACCGTCACCACCGCGGTCAGGCCCGCCAGGATGTCCTCCTTGTCCAGCCGGTCGCCGCCGAGCTTCAGCCGACGGGCGTTGCGCTCGGTCTCGGCGCGGAAGAACTTCACCAACCCCTGCTCGAAGCCGGCCAGGTGCGTGCCGCCCTTGGGGGTGGCGATGATGTTCACGAAGGAGCGCACCTCGGTGTCGTAGCCGCTGCCCCAGCGCAGGGCCACGTCGACCTGCATCCGGCGCTCCACCTCGCGCGAGACCATGTGACCGTCCGGGTCCAGCACGGGCACCGTCTCGCGGTAGGAGCCCTCCCCCCGGATCCGCCAGGTGTCGGTCACCGGGGCGTCCGGGGCCAGGTAGTCGACGAACTCGGTGATGCCGCCGTCGTAGCGGAAGGAGGAGACGACCGGGCTCGCGCCCTCCTCGGCGTCGGGCCGGGGGCGCTCGTCGGTGATGACGACCTCCAGCCCCGGCACCAGGAAGGCGGTCTGTCGGGCCCGGCCCTCCAGCTCGGCGAACTGGAGCCCGGCCCCCTTGATGAAGATCTGCGGATCGGCCCAGTAGCGCACGCTCGTGCCGCTCGTGCCGCGCTTGGCGGTGCCGACGACGCGCAGCTCGGAGCGGTCGGTGAACGGGGTGAACGGCGCGTCGGGGCGGGGGCCGGCCGGCCCGTCCCGGAAGACGCCCGGCTCGCCGCGTCGGAAGGACATGGCGTAGCGCTTGCCGCCGCGCACCACCTCCACGTCCAGCCGCTCCGAGAGGGCGTTGACGACCGAGGCGCCCACGCCGTGCAGGCCGCCGGCGGCGCCGTAGTTGCTCGCCCCGAACTTGCCGCCCGCGTGGAGCTTGGTGAACACGACCTCCACGCCGGACAGGCCGGTCTTCGGCTCCACGTCCACCGGCACGCCGCGGCCCGCGTCGCTGACCGTCACCGAGCCGTCCGAGTGCAGCCGGACCCCGATCGACTCGCCGAAGCCGGCCAGGGCCTCGTCCACCGCATTGTCGATGATCTCCCACAGGCAGTGCATGAGTCCGCGGGAGTCGGTCGAGCCGATGTACATGCCGGGACGTTTGCGGACGGCCTCGAGCCCGTCCAGAACCGAGAGGTGGCGGGCGGAGTAGTCTTCGGCCATGCGGCGGGGACTCCCTTCGTGGGGCGTGCGGCCCGCCCCTGCGGGCCGGACGGGCTCTGAAAGGCTAGCGCCTGACGCCGACATGCGGCGCGTGACCGGCCGGGCGGGCGCGGACGCGACGGCTCCCCCGGTGCAGGCGCCGGGGCCCACGCCGGCGGGCGGCCGAGCACGCGGCGGCACTACCCTGGAGGCACCGAGCAGAAAGGCAGGCCTCGTGGCCCCATCCGCCCCGCCCCCGACCGCAGGCGTCCGCCGCGAGGCGCGCATCGACCTGCTCGCGCTGGCCGCGAACGCCCGCGCCGCCACGAAGCACCCCTCGCGCAGCATCGCGGATCTGCGCGCCGACGCGCTGGGGCACGGCCTGGAGCTGGTCGCGCCGCTGCTGGACTCGCTGGGCTTCGCCGCGGCGCTCCTGTCCCCCGCCGACCTTCCGGCCTACGAGCGGCTGGGGCTGCGGATGCCCGGGGCACAGGCCGGCTCCGAGGCGTCCCGGGAGCTGGCGCACGTGCCGGCCGAGGAGCTGCTGGGCATCGCCCGCCGCGGGCAGCGCCCCGTCATGCGCCTGAGCGCCGAGGTCGTGGGGCTCAAGCGCGTGCGGGCCGGCGAGGGCGTCTCCTACGGCGCCTCCTACCGGACGGAGCGGGAGACGGATCTCGCCCTGGTCGGCATGGGGTACTCGGACGGGGCGGTGCGCCGGGCGAGCGGGCGCGTCCGGGTGCGCGTGGGCTCGAGGAGGGGGCTGATCGCCGGGGCGATCTCGATGGACCAGTTCTCGGTCGACCTCGGCGGTTTCGCGGAAGACGCCGATCCGCCCGTGCGGCTCGGCGACGAGGCCGTGCTGTGGGGCGACCCCGAGGCCGGGGAGCCGCACCTGCTGGACTGGCAGGAGGCGTGCGGGGTGCCCGCGGCCGCCGTCGTCTCCCGGCTGAGCGCGCGGGTCGCCCGCACCCTGGCCGAACCGCCCGTGGACAGGGACCCCTTCGCATGACCCCGACCGCCCGCGCCCTGACCGAGCCGCCCGCGAGGCCCGCGAAGAAGGACCCGCTCGCATGACCGCCACCGCCCGTATCGACCTGAACGCCTTCCGGCACAACGTGGAGCGCCTGTCCGCGACGGTCGCCCCGGCCCGCACCATGCTCGCCGTTAAGTCGGACGCCTACGGGCACGGTCTGGCCGCCTGCGCGCGCGTCGCCCTGGAGGCCGGCGCCTGCTCGCTCGGCGTGCTCGACATCCCCGCGGGGCTCCAGGCCAGGCGGCTGGGCTTCGCGTGCCCGCTGTTCGCCTGGCTGCACGGGGCGGACAGCGACTTCCGCGCCGCGATCGCCGCCCGCATCGACCTGGGCGTCGCCGGCATCGGGCAGCTGGAGGCGGTCGCCGCGGCCGCCGAGGCCGAGGCGGCCCCGGCGCGCGTCCACCTGAAGCTCGACACCGGTCTGCACCGGGGCGGGGCGAACCCCGAGGACTGGGCCGGGCTCGTGCGCCGCGCGGTGGAGCTGGAGCGGGCCGGGCGGATCCGTCTGGCCGCCGCCTGGAGCCACCTGGCCGACACCTCCCCGACGGCCGACCGGCGTTCGCTCCAGCTGTTCCGCGAACGGGTGGCCGAGGCCCGCGCGCTCGGGGCGGACTTCGAGCTGCTGCACCTGGCCGCCTCCTCGGCGGGCATCGAGCTGCCCGAGGCGCGCTTCGACCTCGTGCGCTTCGGCATCGCCGCCTACGGGATCTCGCCCTTCCACGACCGCTCCGGCGCCGACCTGGGGCTGCGGCCGGTGATGCGGCTGGAGGCGCCCGTGCTGCGCACCGAGCCCGGCCGCCTCGTGGTCGCCGCCGGATACGGCGACGGGCTGCAGTGCCTGCTCCAACCGAGCGGCTGGATGCTCGCCGGCGGCGAGCGCTGCGAGGTGCTGGCCGTCTCCGCCGACGAGACCGTGCTGGCCGCTCCCGGCGCCCCGTGCGCCCCGGGCGATCCGGTGCTCGTCTTCGGCCCCGGGGACGAGGGCGAGCCGAGCGCCGAGGAGTGGGCCGAGTGGACCGGCACCGTGGGCGACGAGCTCGTCACCGGGCTGACCGACCGGGTGCCCCGCGTGCACGAGGGCGGCTGAGGCCGCGGACCCGATCGCTCCGGTCCCCGGAACCGCTCGGGCCGGCGGCCTCGACCCCTGAGGGCGGAGGCTAGCCGTTCGAGCAGCGCTCCTGGCTGGAGTCCTGGCCCGTGAGGCCCGGCCGCGGCGAAGCCGTGTCCTCTTCCGGCGTCCCCGGCTCCGGCGGGTCCGCGGTGAGCTGCTCCTGCTCGTCCTGGCCGTCCGCCCCCTCCTGCCCGGCCGGGGGCGCGGGGCCGGACGGACCGCTCGCGCCGTCCTGCAGCTGCACCGCCCGGCCGTGCCGCAGCGCGTCGAAGAGGCTCGCGGCGCCCGGCTCGTCCAGCACGACGTGCGCGCCGTCCTCCGCGTCCCGGACCGGCAGCTGCACGAAGACGAAGGACTCCAGCGGGACGTCCGCGGTGGCCCGGGCCAGCCCGGCCAGCACCTCGGGGTTCGCCAGATTGCTCGTGAGCGTCATGTTCCGCACCGCGGCGGTGGCCAGCCCGTACAGCGCACCGGGGTTCGACAGGGTCCCCTCCTCGCGCATCTTGCGCACGAGCGCCGAGAGGAAGATCTGCTGGTTCGAGATGCGCGAGAGGTCCGAGCCGTCGCCGACCCCGTGCCGGGTCCGCAGGAACTTGAGCGCCTCCTCCCCCTGCAGGGAGTGGAAGCCGGCGGGCAGGGAGAGGCCCACGTGCTCGTCCTCGATGGGGTTCTCCACGCACACGGTGACCCCGCCGACCGCATTGGACATCTCGATCACGCCCCGGAACTGGACCATGGCGGCGTAGTCGACGGGCAGACCGCTCAGCTGCTCGGCGGCCGCGATGATGCAGCTCATGCCGCCCTCCTGCTGGATGGAGTTGAAGGGCGCCCCCTCCTGCTCGGGCAGCTGCTCGCCCTCGTCCGACCTGCAGGACGGCGCGTCGAAGAGCAGGTCCCTGGGGATGCTCACCACGGTCGCGCTGCGGTGGTCCTCGGCGACGTGCAGGAGCATGTTGACGTCGTTGCGGCGCCCGGCCGCCTCGTCCTGCCCTTCGCCGAACTCGCCGCCCTGCCCGGTCCGGTCGTCCGTGCCCACCAGCAGCACCGTGAACGCGCCGGCCGCGTCCGTGCGGGCGTCGTCGCCGGCGTCCACCGTCTGCAGCTGGCTCCAGATGCGGACCGCCGCGATGCAGCCCAGCACGAGCCCGGCGGCCAGCACGATCGCGATCCCTCGGCCCAGCAGGGCCAGTGCTCCCGCGCTCGCCGTCGGCGACGGCATCCGGCCGTGGCGCGGCGGCTCCTGCTCCCCCGGCTCGACGAAGCCGGGCCTCCCCCTGCTGTGCGTCATGCCCCCAGTGTCGCCCACGCCCCCGCGAAAGCCGTGAGCCGGAGCGGCGCGCCCCGCCGGGCGCTCAGCCCTCCTCGCTCGCTCCCATCCGCTGCATGAGGGCCCGGCGGGAGCGGGCCGCCAGATCGTCCAGCCGGTCCAGGCGTGCGGCGGCCCCGCCCTCGGGCCGCTCCAGCACGAAGCCCGGCCGGGTCCTGGCCGCAGCCGACTGCAGCAGCCGGTCCGCCAGTACCGGGTTCATGGCCAGCACGGTGCCGTGCAGATGGGTGCCGATCGAGGGTCCCGCGAGCACGCCCTCCACCCCCGATCCGGGTTGCTCCGCCCCCGCGTTGCCGAAGCCCTTGACCACCCGACCCAGGGGTTCGGCGCCGGACTGCAGGGTGACGGTCGAATTGTGGTTCGCGAAGCCCGCCAGGGTCCCGAAGGGCGAGGAGAGCACGGTCTCGTCCACCGCCTGCTCGCCGCCCCGGCGGGAGGCGCTCGGGAACAGGCCCGCCCCCTGCAGCACCAGCCCGTCCTCCCGCATGATCGAGGCGCCCAGCGCGTCCCAGCCGCCGGAGATCGCCAGGAAGGGCACGCCGGCCTCGAACCACTCCCGCAGCCGGGCGGCCTTGTCCGCCAGATCCGGCAGCACCGTCTCGATCGCCGAGAGCGGACCGGAGCCGATGTGCACCAGATCGGCCTGCTCCGGCAGCGGCTCGCCGCGACCGACCGGAACTGCACGCGCCTCCAGCCCGTACTCCCCCGCCCGCTCCACGAGCACCGTGACGTTGCCCACGTCGCCGTTGATGCCCAGCTCCCGCGGATACAGATCGACGATCGTGAGCGTCACGAGTTGGCCTTCCCTTCGATGCCGGAGGCGCCGAGCCGACGCCGGATCGCCATCATCTGCTCGTAGTTGACGATCATGGTCTTGCGGCCCCGGGAGGGCGCGGGCAGGGCCAGGAAGCGGTCCAGCGCCGGCCCCAGCTGCGGCTCCACGCTGCCCACCGGGATGCGGCCGTACTCCAGGCGCGTCGCGATCTGCCAGGCCTTGGTGCCGGAGACGACGTCGACGCGCTCGATGCGGGACAGGTCAGAGCCGTAGATCCAGGACGGGTCGGGCGTCCCCTCGTCCACCGCCATGAACAGCTGCTCCGGCGGCTCGGCCAGGGCGTCCAGGTTCATCTGCAGGCTAGGCGGGTTCTTCATCATGACGATCTCCACCTCTTCGCCGCGCACCCGCAGGACCTCGCCGCGCCCGAACACCGTCGCGGTGCCGGCCAGGGCGCGGCGCACGACCTCCGCGTCGAAGCGCCCGCCCAGGATCTGCAGGGCCGTGGCGATCGCCCCGGCCGCGTCCACCGCGTAGTGCAGGCCGCGAGCGGGCAGCCGCAGCCGCTCGGTGCGCGAAGCGATGCGCAGCCGGGCGTCCAGGCCCTCCAGTTCCAGCAGCTGCACGCTCCGCTCGGCGTCCGGCACCGGCCGGGCCGCCTCGCCGACGTCCTCGAAGTTGCTCAGCCCGTTCG
>JAUNLB010000091.1:781-11017 GCA_030532485.1 Pseudoclavibacter sp. | reverse complement strand
GCGCGCTACCCGTCGATGGGCCGCGTCTCGCCGATCAGGCAGGTGCCGGTGCTCGCCACCGGCGGCACGATCTCGGAGTGGTACCCGCGGCCGCTGCGCTGGCCGATGAGGCACTCCTCGCCGATCCGGACCGAGACGATGATGTAGTCGGCGTCGTACCCGGCGCTCGTGGAGTCGAAGGTGACCTCCATGGCCGTCTTGTCGAAGCCCGCCACGACGAGCGCGTCGACCATCTCCCTGGAACTGGCCTTGGCGTTCTGCGCGAGGGTGATCTGGTTGACGTGGTCGAACCAGGGCTTGTTCTGCTCGGCGGTGCCGCCGGGCACGAGGCTCGGCTCCGCGGTCGGGCTCGCGGTCTGCCGCCCGGTGTCGGGACCGGGGGCGGGCTCGGCGGCGCATCCGGCGAGCGCAAGCACGCCGACGAGCGCGGCGGCAGCTGCGAAGTGGGGGGGACGAAGGCGCATGGGCAACGGTCTTTCGATCTGGCGACCCGGACATCCGGCCCGTACATCCTATGCGGAGCCGGCTGCGTCCCGGCGCACGGTTCGTGCCTCAGGACGCGCGCCGGGACGCCGCTCCAGTCTGGACCGCGGGAGCCTCGCGGCGCGGCCCCGTCCGGATCTGTGGAGAACCGGACCGGGACCGGCCCGCAGGCCGCTTCGCGTCCTCGCTACTTCGCGTACTCGGCGAATCCGGCGCGGATCTTGCGCACCTTGGGCTCGGCGACCGCGAGGCAGTATCCCTGGCCGGGGTTCTTGGCGTAGAAGTCCTGGTGGTATTCCTCGGCCGGGTAGTAGTCGCCGAGCGGCTCGATCGTCGTCACCACGCCGCCGCCCCACAGCTCGTCCGCCCGCTCCCGGGCCCGCTCGAACAGCTCCCGCTGCGCGCCGTCGGCGGGGAACATGGCCGAGCGGTACTGGGTGCCCACATCCGCGCCCTGACGGTTGAGCTGCCGCGGGTCGTGCATCGAGAAGAAGACGTCGAGGATCGTCTCGGCCGGGATGACCGACTCGTCGAAGACGACCCGCACGGCCTCGGCGTGGCCCGTCGTGCCCGTGCAGACCCGCTCGTAGTCGGGGTCGGGCGTCGTGCCGCCGGTGTAGCCGGAGACGACGTCCTCGACGCCCCGCAGACTGCGGTAGACCGCGTCCAGGCACCAGAAGCAGCCGCCGGCGAGCACGAAGGAGGTCGTCATGCCCCCGAGCGTAGCCGAAGCGTTTGTCGCAGGTCCCCCGTAGCGTGACGCCATCGGCGAAACCGGCCGCGATCGCGCTCGGGGAACGCGAAGAATCAGCGAAACCGGCCGCAATCGCGCTCGGGGAACGCGAAGAAGAAGAGAAGAAACAGAGAAGGGAAGCGATCATGACCGTCACGATGCTCCTGCCCCGCACGGACGCCGTGCGCTCCATGCGTCTGGGTCTGTTGCGCCAGCAGCTCACGGCCACCCGCTGGCGGGTGACGACGCGGGACGGCTCCGTCGTGGGCTATCTGGACAGCGCCGCGGCCGAGGGGCGGGTGCGGGCCATGCGCATGCGCCGCGACCGGCGCGGCTTCACGCCCGTGGGCGACTTCGGCGGATTCGAGGAGGCCTTCGAGGCGCTCGCGTTCTGAGCCGACCCGGCGCGGCGCTCACGCCTCGCGCCACCACCGGGCGGCCGGCCCCACCGGGGTGGTGCGCTTGTGCCGCGACTGCCGGTGCAGACGCTCGATGCGCTCGGCCGCCTGCTCCGGGACCGGGCGGCCCTCCAGGTAGTCGTCGATCTCCTCGTAGCGGACGCCCAGCTCGTCCTCGTCCGAGCGGCCGGGGCGTTCGTCGAGCAGATCCGCCGTGGGCACCTTCTCGAAGAGCCTCGCGGGCGCCCCCAGCTCGATCAGCAGCGCCCGGCCCTGCCGCTTGTTCAGACCGGCGAGCGGCGTGAGGTCGGCGGCGCCGTCCCCGAACTTGGTGTAGAAGCCGGTCACGGCCTCGGCCGCGTGGTCGGTGCCGAGCACGAGCATGCGCCGCTCGCCGGCGATCGCGTACTGGGCGAGCATGCGCATGCGAGCCTTGGCGTTGCCGCGGTTGAAGTCGCCGAAGGGCGTTCCCGCCGCCCGCCGGTAGCCGTCCTCCAGGGCCGCGACCGCGGGGGCGATGTCGATGTCGATGCGCTCGTCGGGGCGGATGAAGTCGAGGGCCAGCTGCGCGTCCTCCTCGTCGATCTGCCTCCCGTACGGGAGCCGCACGGCGACGAAGCTCGCCTCGGCCCCCTCGACGCGCAGCCGTTCGACGGCGAGCTGCGCGAGCCTGCCGCACAGCGTGGAGTCCTGACCGCCGGAGATGCCGAGCACGAAACCGGCCGCGCCGCTCGCGCGCAGGTACTCGCGCAGAAACGCCGTGCGGCGTTCGATCTCCACGGCGGGGTCGATGGCCGGCGAGACGCCGAGCTCGGCGATGATCTCACGCTGACGGGGCCGGAGTGCGCTGTCCATGTCCGGGAGCGTAGCGGCAGCGGCTGCGGACGGCCCGGCGGGCCCGACAGGGGCGTCGGCGGTTTCCGGGAGCAGCGTCGCTCCGGGACCGCATGAGTGCGAGCATCGTCGGATGCCCGCACCGGAACCGCTGAACCCCTCCGCTCGCCGGCGGGAGGTCCTCGAGGGGGTGCACCGCTCGCTCACGCCGAGACTCGGCATCCTGCCGCTGGGGGTCGCGTTCGGAATCCTGGTGGTGCAGTCGGGGCTCCCCTGGTGCTTGGCGCCCTGTTCACGGTGCTCGCCTCGACGCCTGCCGCAGCGCGCGACAGCTGCCCTCGCTCCTGCTGGCGGGGCCGAACTTCTCGGCGGCCCTACTCTTCGCACCGCACGCGATCCTGCTCATGGCGCTCTCGCTGTTCGCCGCGCTGCTCGTGCTACGCGTCGCGCTGACGGGCCGCTTCGGCCGTGGAACGGGAAGAGGACGCCACGGGAGGGGACGCCGTGACTGAGCCCGCCGCTCCGCCCGTCTGGTGCCTGCCGGCAACCATGGCCGTGTGCTTCGCCGTGACATTCGCGCTGCGGGCGCTGCCGTTCACGGTGCTCAAGCCGTTGCGGGAGTCGCGTTTCCTTCCCGCCGTCTCCCGGTGGACGCCGGCGGGCATCCTCGCAATCCTCACGACCACGACCTTCGCCGATGCGCTCGGTCCCGCGCGGGGTCGGCTGCTGCCCGCCTGCTGCGCGCTGGCCGCCACGGTGGCCGCGCATCTGCTGCTCGGTCGCCGCACCCTGCTGAGCGTGGGACTCGGCACGTTCGTCTTCGTCCTGCTGGTCAACCTCTCGCCCTGATCCGCGCGAGACCGATCTGTATCCGCCCCGTCGACGAGACTCGGCTCACGAAGCGTCACCGCGCCACGAGCCACCCCGACCCGACTGTCGACGTTCCTGCGCCAAGCGCCGCTGCTCCGCCACCGGCAAGGCCTTGAACTCCCCCATCGCCACCGGGTCGTGCCGAGGAACTCCAGCCCGCACCGCCCGCTGATACCGCCTCGGCGTCGAACACCACGGAAACCAAACAAAGATGTCGCGAAAAAATATAATCACCGGAGGAAGGGCAGTCCCAGCCATAAAAACAAACACGCCGTGGGGAATAAAAACGATTAAGACTGGATAGAGGCCGGCTATAGACCTCCCAATGAGCACCGATCCACCAAAAAGCAAGGAAAGCTGAAATGACGAGAAGTCTCGATAACCCACGACGAAGCTGGGGTACTTGGAATATCCGAAGACCAATCCCATCGCGAGATTCACGACACCGATGATCATCAATGCAATCGCAACTGCAACCGCGCCCGGTTCAGCTTCGCTGAGATTCAACGCAGGGGTCCGGCGGCCACGACCGGGGCGCCGACAGCTTGCACCACACCACCGACAAGATCAAGACCCGCTCAAAATAAATTCGATTTGTCTTCGTGCCAGCAGGGACTCGGAGACCACTCTCAACGAAAAGAAGAAGAGAGATAGTCGCCGTTCCCAAGCGGACACCCTCGCGAGATCACCGAACATTCGCGAGGGGTCGCCCGCCGCGTGGCAAAATCAAAGCAAAACTCAACATAATTGGAACCCCGTGCCACAAGAAGGATCGACGGCGACACGCCGGAGCGGAGCACTCGCCGCCCACCGCGCGCCGGGCTCCGTGCAGGACGCCCTGCAAGCATGGACACCGACGAGGAGGAGGCCGGCCATGCTCTACGCGACGATCGTGCGCAGAAAGGTGCGCGACACCTTCGAACGGATCAATCGCGGCGACGTCGCGGCCATGGTGGCGGGGCTGGACGACCCTTTCGAGTACCGCTTCCACGGCGAGCACGCGCTCGGCGGTCGACGCACGAGCCGCGAGGCGATGGCCCGCTGGTGGCAGCGGACGATGCGGCTGCTGCCGGGCCTGCACTTCGAGGTCCTCGAGGTGCTCGTGCAGGGACCGCCCTGGTGCACCCGCGTCGCCACCCGGCTGCGGGTCTCCGGACCGCTGCCCGACGGCACGCGATACGAGAACCTCGCCTTCCAGTTCCTCACGCTGCGCTGGGGACGCGTGCGCTCGATCGAGACGATCGAGGATCTGCAGCGCCTGACTCGCGCGCTCGAACTCGTCGCCGAGTCGGGCGTCGCCGAGGCGGCCGCCGAGCCCATCGAGGGCTGAACGCCGCCGACGCGGCGAGGGCCGACCCAGCCGGCCCCGGTTCGCGCCCCCAGCAGGACTCGAACCTGCAACCTACGGATTAGAAGGCCGTTGCTCTATCCATTGAGCTATGAGGGCGTGCTGCCACTGTACCCGCGATGCGGTCGACGCGAGCGCAGGCGGCGGGCCCGACCCCGACCGCAGCCAATATCATGAGCATGACACACCTCTACCGTGTCTTGTTCGAACGACTACGATGGAGAGCCATGGCGAATGGAAACGACCGGCTCGTCTGGATCGACTGCGAGATGACGGGACTGGACGTCGCACGCGACGAGCTCGTCGAGGTCGCCGTGGTCGTGACCGACTTCGAGCTGGAGCTGCTCGACCCCGGCTTCGACGTGCTGATCCGCCCCTCGCAGGCGGCGCTGGACGGCATGAGCGACTTCGTCCGCGAGATGCACACGAAATCCGGCCTCCTGGCGGAGCTGGCCGGCGGCGTGGACCTCGCCACGGCCCAGCAGCAGGTGCTCGACTACATCCGCCGCTTCGTCCCCGCCAAGGGCCAAGCGCCCCTGGCGGGCAACACGATCGGCACCGACCGCATGTTCCTCGCCGGCCAGATGCCGGAGGTCGACGCGCATCTGCACTATCGGAACATCGACGTGTCCACGATCAAGGAGCTGTCGCGCCGCTGGTTCCCCCGCGTCTACTTCAACGCCCCCGAGAAGCGGGGCGGGCACCGTGCCACGGCCGACATCAAGGAGTCGATCCGCGAGCTGCGCTACTACCGCGCGGCCGCCTTCCAGCCGCAGCCGGGCCTCGGCTCCGAGGAGCTGCGGGAGGCCAGCAGACGCATCGCCGAGGACTTCGCCCCCCATCTGCACCCGGCCCAGGCGCCCGCACCCGGACTCGGCTGACCCCGCCCCAGCGGAATCGCCCGCCACGGCAGAGTCTCCCCACGTGCGTGCCCGTCCGAACCGTGCGGCTCCCCCGCACGGTTCGGACGAGCATGCACGTTTCGACTCAGACGAGGGCCGACGGAGCGTCCGGCACCGGCGGCTGCGGCCTGCCGCGCGCCATGCGGGCGACGACCGCCGCGATCGCCCCGTCGCCGGTGACGTTCGCGGCGGTGCCGAAGGAGTCGATGGCGATGTAGCCGGCGATCATGAGGCCGACCGCCGCCTCGTCGAAGCCCAGCATGGAGCTCAGCACGCCCGCGGCCGCGACGATCGCCCCACCCGGCACCCCGGGGGCCGCGATCATCGTGACGCCGAGCATGCACACGAAGCCCGCGATCAGCAGCGGGTTCATCGGCATGCCCGTGACGAGCATGACGGCGATCGCGAAGGAGGTGATCTTCAGCGTCGAGCCGGCCAGGTGGGTCGTCGCGCACAGCGGCACGACGAAGGCGCCGATCGCGCCCGGCACCCCGTTGCGGCGCACGCAGTCCAGAGTGACGGGGATGGTCGCGGCCGAGGAGCTCGTGCCGAGGGCCGTCGCCGTGGCCGGCAGCATGTTCCACAGCATGCGGAAGGGGTTGCGCCCGGCGACGAGGCCCGCGATCAGGTACTGGAGCAGGAGCACCAGGACGGAGAGCGCGAGCACGACGGCGATGACCGTCGCGAAGGTCGCCAGGACCTCCCGGATCCGCCCGTTCATGGTCAGGCCCAGGAACATGCCGAAGATGTAGACCGGCAGCAGCGGCACGATGATCGCCTCGATGGCCCGCACGACGATCTCGCGGAACTGCGCGCTCACCCCGTGCAGGGGGCCGGTCGGGGTGAGGGTGAGCCCGATGCCGACGCAGAAGGCGAGCACGAGCGCCGTCATGACCCCGAAGACGGGCGGGATCTCCAGCGTGAAGTAGGGGGCGAGCGCCCCCTCCTCGGGATCGGCGAGGGGCCCGACGGAGCGGCCGGCGAGCAGCACCGGCAGCAGGAACCAGCACACGGCCAGGGCGATGAAGCCCGCCAGCAGGGTCGAGAGGTAGGCGATCCCCGTGGTCGCCGCCAGCCAGCGGCCGGCGCCGCGGCCGAGCTCCCCGATCGCCGGGGTGATGAGCCCCACGATGATGAGCGGCACGAGGAAACCGAGGAAGGCCGAAAACAGCCCGTTGAAGGTCGTGAACACGCGGGCCAGCCACTCCGGAACCACCAGGCCCAGCAGGACGCCCAGCACGATCGCCACAAGGATCCGCGGCAGCAGGCCGAAGCGCCGCCTGCGCCGAGGTGCGGAGGCGTCGGGGGCCTGCGCCTCGGGCACGGTTTCCTCGGACATCGCGGCCTCCTCGCTGCCTCCGACTCGTCCTCGCGAAGAAGACGAGCGTCCGCCCACGCTACCCGCGTGCACCGGAGCCCGCCACCCTCCGGCTCGAGGAGCGCGACCCGCCGGGACCTGGATCGTCGACGCGGACTGTAGTACACTGCACTGGTTGCGTCGATCGCTCGGCGCTATGGTGGGTATAGCTCAGTTGGTAGAGCGCCTGGTTGTGGTCTAGGAGGTCGCGGGTTCAAGCCCCGTTACTCACCCCGCAGGGTCGACTGTTACAGCTGCGAATTTTCGAGCAAGGGCCGTCCTGAGCTCGGGGCGCTTGCCCCGAGCTCCTCTCCTTGGCCGGCCAGCCCGTGATCTCAGTCCGGACTTCGGCGTGGGCGCACGCGTCACCGACGCGGCTCGACGGATGCAGGGCCCCGGGCGCTCCCCTCTCATCCGTCGGGCCTCCACGTCATCTCGACGAATTCGTACTCGCCGCCGTTCGTCGCCTGCACAAAATTGCGCACCACGCAGAATCCGCTCTTTCGATAGAGCCTGATCCCTCGCTGATTGAACGAGGCGATGGACAAACGAATTTCCACGCCGGGGAACACCTCCTGGATCAGCTCCACGTTCCGCCGCATGAACATAATACCCAGGCCTTGCCCGGTGAGATCCGGGCGCATGCCCAGCCCGATCTCCACCACGCGTCCCCCGCTGGAGAGCGCACCGGAAAGGAAACCGAAGAGCTGACCGTCCCGCCTCGCCTGGAGGAACAGCTCCGGCCACAACTCGGGGGTCACGAATTCCTCGTAGTCCTCCGGATCCGCCGTCATATCGTAGAAATCGTAAGGCGGTGGATATTTCCACTCGTCCGCGATCTCTCGGGCGGAAGAGACGTCCATACGCGAGTAGACGAGCTCAGAACCGCTCCGATCAGCATCCATAGGGGCAGGCTATCGGAGGACCGCTCTCTGCGCACGAACTCCACCGACCGTGCACGGCCGCCTTTCGCTGGACGTCCCCTCGTGCAGACGGCGGACGAGGAGTGCGAGCCCCACGCACCAGCGGGCGGGCGCTCCTGCGGGGCCTCGTCAGCGTCCACCGCGAAGCGAGCCCCACGCACCGGCGGGCGGTCGGTTTCGTCTCCGTCTGCGCGAGGGCACCGTGTGCGGGTCCGGTTCGGAGCGTGCACCGCAAGGACGCCTCGCCCCGTTCCTCGCCTCACACAGGGTCACCCGTGCCGGGCGCGTGGACGGCGTGGTGCTCGCGGGCCTCGTCGATCCAGAACAGCAGCTCCTCGTCGGATTCGAGGGCCGCCGCCTCGACCGTGATCCAGCCGGGCCCCATGGGACGGCGCCCCGCCCCCATCACCGCCCGAGCCGCGCCGGCCCGCTGCCACAGCGTCGGGGCCCGACCGGGATCGACGCGCACGAGCAGCGCGCCGTCGCGGCCGGCGCCGAGCAGGATGCGGTCCTCCAGCAGGAAGACGCGGCTGCCGAACATCGACTTCTCCTGCACCGCGGGCGGGCCGGGCAGAAGGGCCCGCACGCGAGCGGCCAGCTCCTCCCGGGCCGACACGCCTCAGCCCGCCTGCGGCGCGTAGGAGAGCCGGTCGAACACCAGCACGCTCTCGAGGATGCGGCCATCCCGCACCGTGAAGCACTCGCCGGCCACGGCCGTCGCGGTGTGCTCGGTGCGCGGGCGGGAGAAGAGCGCCACCCGCTCCCCCTCCGCGAGGCAGGCGATGTCCTCGATTCCCGTCAGCCTCTGCGCGAAACCGGCCAGATACTCCCGGTAGGCCGAACGGCCGACGATGTCCCGCCCCGGCGCGCGGCACCGGAAGCCCTCGTCCAGCAGGGCGACGGCCCCGTCGAGGTCCCCGCCCGTCCAGGCCCGGTGGAAGCGCAGCACGAGCTCCCGCGGCGAGCGCGCCCCGCCGTCCCCCCTGGCCTCCTCGCCTCCGGTCTCCTCAGCTGTCATCCCCGCCGCTCCTTCCGTTCCTCTCCCGATCGCTCCGGCCCCGGCCCTCGGGCCCGTGCCGGCCCGGACCCGTCTGCTCCGGGCTCGCGGCCGCGGCCTCGACGGCGAGCTTCAGCGCCCGCAACCGCCGCGGCCAGAAACCGTCCAGGTAGTCCCGCACCGCGGCCAGCCCGTCCGTCTCCACCACGAAGAGGTGCCGGGTGCCGCTCCGGGTGCCGCGCACCAGCCCCGCCTCGCGCAGGATGCGCAGATGGTGCGAGGCGGCCTGCTGCGAGATGCCCAGCCCCTCGGCGATGCGGCCCACCGGCCGGGGCTCCTCGCGCACGGCCGCCAGGATCGCCCGCCGTCCCGGATCGGCCAGGGCGCGCAGGGCGCGGTCCGGATCGGGACCGTCGAGGGCGTTCGCCGCCACGGCGCCTCCTCCCCGGCCCCGGCTCGTCCGGGGCCTCCGCCCAGCTGAAACGCCGACGGTTCCGCTCGGCGCCCCGGGCCCGACTCGTCCGGACCCTCCCGCAGGATAACACAAAAGATCGCTTGTACATATGGACGTCTTCAGAACTGCGGACGCCCGTCCGCCGAAATCCCCTCCCCGCCGGACGCGGGGAATGAATCGCGCCCGGGGTAGAGACGCCCGAGCCTCTGGCGTGCGATAGTGGCCACGGTCCGCATCGACGCGGCACCGTGGAAGGAGACATCGATGTCCGCCCCTCCCGGCGGCCTCAAGGCCGCGATGAAACCCCGCCACCTCATCATGATGAGCCTCGGTTCGGCGATCGGCACCGGATTGTTCGTCGGCTCCGGCGTCGGCATCGCGACCGCCGGCCCCGCCGTGCTGCTCTCGTACATCATCGCGGGCGCGATCGTGCTCTCGGTCATGCGGATGCTCGGCGAGATGGTCGCGGCCGATCCGAACCCCGGCGCCTTCTCCTACTACACGGGCAAGGCCCTCGGTCCGGCCTCGGGCTTCGCGATCGGCTGGCTGTGGTGGATCCAGATGTGCCTGGTCGTCGCCGCCGAGGCCGCGGCGTCCGCCCAGTACCTGAACGCCATCGTCCCCGGCGTGCCGGTGTGGCTGCTCACCCTGGTCATCATGGTGGTCTTCACGGGGATCAACCTGATCGCGGTGGGCAGCTTCGGCGAGTTCGAGTTCTGGTTCTCGCTGCTGAAGGTCGGCTTCGTGGTACTGTTCCTCGTCCTCGGCGTCGCCTTCCTGCTGGGCTTCACCCCGGCCCCCTCCCCCGGGCTGGGGAACCTGGTCGGCAACGACTTCATGCCCACCGGCATCAGCGGCGTCTCCGCCGCGCTGCTGGTCGTCATCTTCGCCTTCGGCGGCGTGGAGATCGTCGCGGTCGCCGCGGCCGAGACCTCGG
>JAUNLB010000091.1:0-771 GCA_030532485.1 Pseudoclavibacter sp. | reverse complement strand
TCTCTGGCGTATCCTCATCTTCTACATGGGCTCCGTGACGATCATGCTGCTCGCCCTGCCCTGGGACGACCCCGAGCTCGCGAAGGCCCCCTTCGTCGCGGTCCTGAACGCCGCGGGGCTGCCGGCCCTGGCCGCGACCATCGCGGTCGTGGTGGTCCTCGCGCTGCTGTCCTCCCTCAACGCGAACCTCTACGGCGGCTCGCGCATGGTCTTCTCCCTGTCCGAGCGTCGCATGGGTCCGCCGCTGCTCAAGCGGACCAATGCGCGCAGCGTGCCGGTGCCCGCGGTGCTGGCCACCTCGGCCTTCGGCTTCGCCTCGGTCGTCCTGGAGTACTTCTGGCCGGACGTCGTCCTGCCCTTCCTGCTCAACATGGTCGGCTCGACCATGATCGTCACCTGGATCGCCACGATCCTCTCCCACCTCGTGCTGCGCAGCCGCGCGGAGAAGGACGGCACCCGCCTGCCGATGCGGATGTGGGCCTTCCCCTACCTGTCCTGGGCGACGCTCGCGGTCGTCGTGGCGGTCATCGCCCTGGGCTTCACCCAGCCGGAGATCGCCCTGCAGCTGACCGGCACCTTCAGCATGATGGCCGTGCTCGTGCTCATCGGCTGGTTCCTGGCCAGACAGCCCGACGCGCCCACCGGCATGCTGCCGATCGTGAACGGCAAGCGGATCCGCCGCACCGAGGCGGATCCGCAGCAGGCCGCCGAGGCCGAGCCGGGACCCGGGGCCGAGGAGCCGAGGACCGGGAGCGGGGAGCCGGAGCCCGG
>JAUNLB010000090.1 GCA_030532485.1 Pseudoclavibacter sp. | reverse complement strand
GGGCGGCGGCCAAGGGGACGGTGACGGCCGATGCGCTGCGCGCCGAGCACATGGGGCTGCAGAACGCCCGCGCTCAGGCTCCCGCGCCGCAGCAGCCCGTTCCGCAGCATCAGCGACAGCACGGCGGCGTGCCCCGCTAGGGCCTGTTGCGAGACTCGTTTCGTTCGCTGTCGGCGGCCGGCGCGAGCAGCCGACGCTTTTCCGCCCGTTGTTCGCGGTTCCGTGCGTTGCAGCGGGCGGAAACGCGAACAACGGGCGGATTTCGGCGAGGTCGGGGCCGTGTGCCGGCAGCGCGGGCGTCGGGCGCACGGCTGTGTCGGGCGGGGGTCGTCGTGGCGCCCTCTCCGATGTGGCGGTGGTCGTCGTGCACGCAACTAAGCTGGGCAGCACGATCGCTCCGGGCGTCCGCCGGGCGCGCCCGCCGGACGCCGCCGAAGGAGCCTGAACGAGGAGGACCGCTGCACGTGTCCCTGAGCGAAGACGCCGTCCGCATCCTGACGCCCGAGGGGCGCATCGAGCCCAACGAGGCGGCCGAGCCCTATCTGCACCAGCTCGAGCGGCTGAGCGCCGAGGATCTGCGGCGCGCCTTCCGGGACATGAGCTTCGTGCGCGCCTTCGACCGCGAGTCCACGAATCTGCAGCGCCAGGGGCAGCTCGCCCTCTACGTGCCCTGCGAGGGGCAGGAGGGCGCCCAGATCGGCTCCGCCTACGCCGCCCGGCCGCAGGACACGCTGTTCCCCAGCTACCGCGAGCACGGGGTCGCCTTCGTGCGCGGCATCGATCTGCTGGAGGTGCTGCGGCTGCTGCGCGGGGTCACCCACGGCGGCTGGGACCCGGCCGAGCACAACATGCGGCTGTACTGCCTCGTGATCGGCTCGCAGACCCTGCACGCGACGGGCTACGCGATGGGCCAGCGGCTCGACGGGGCGATCGGTTCCGGCGACCCCGAGCGGGACGAGGCGACCATGGTGTACTTCGGCGACGGGGCCACCAGCCAGGGGGACACCAACGAGGCGCTCGTGTTCGCGGCCAGCTACCGCACCCCTCAGGTGTTCTTCCTGCAGAACAACCAGTGGGCGATCTCGGTGCCGGTCTCCACCCAGTCCCGCACCCCGCTGTACCGGCGGGCGGCGGGATTCGGGGTGCCCTCGGTACAGATCGACGGGAACGACGTGCTCGCCTCCTTCGCGGTCACCCGCACGCACCTGGACGAGGCCCGCGCCGGCCGGGGCCCCGCTTTCGTGGAGGCGGTCACCTACCGGATCGGCGCCCACACCACGAGCGACGACCCCAGCAAGTACCGTCCGGCCGAGGAGGTCGAGCAGTGGCGGGAGCGGGACCCCGTGCTGCGACTGGAACGGTACCTGCGGGCCGAGGGGACCGGCGAGGACTTCTTCCGGGCGGTCGCCGAGCAGGCCGCCGAGTACGCGGCTGGTATCCGGGCGGCCTGCCTGGAGCTCACGCCCCCCGACCCCGCCTCCATGTTCGCCCACGTCTACAGCGAGCCCCATCCCCTCGTGCGCCAGGAGGCCGAATGGTTCGCCAGGTACGAGGCCTCCTTCGAGGCGGACGAGGCGCCCGCCGCGAACGGGACGGAGGCCAGCCGATGAGCCGACGCACGGGCGTGCACGAGATGACCATGGCGAAGGCGCTCAACCTGGGCCTGCGGCACGCCATGGAGGACGACGAACGGGTCCTCCAGCTGGGCGAGGACATCGGCCCGCTCGGGGGCGTGTTCCGCATCACCGAGCACCTCCAGCGCGACTTCGGGCCGGAGCGGGTCATGGACACCCCGCTGGCCGAGGCGGGCATCGTCGGCAGCGCGATCGGCCTGGCCTTCCGGGGCTACCGGCCGGTGTGCGAGATCCAGTTCGACGGCTTCATCTTCCCCGGCTTCGACCAGATCACCACCCAGCTGGCGAAGCTCACCGCCAGGCACGAGGGCCGCCTGCGCATGCCGGTCGTCATCCGGGTGCCCTACGGCGGCCACATCGGCGCGGTCGAGCACCACCAGGAGAGCCCCGAGGCCTACTTCGCCCATACGCCGGGGCTGCGCTGCGTCGCCCCCTCGACCCCCAACGACGCCTACTGGATGATCCGGCAGGCGATCGCCTCGAACGACCCGGTGCTCTTCTTCGAACCCAAGAGCCGCTACTGGCAGCGGGGCGAGGTGGACCTGGACCGGCCGGCCGCCCCGCTGCACGAGGCGCGGGTGGCGCGCACCGGCTCGGACGCGACCCTCGTCGGCCACGGGGCGATGACGAGCCTGCTGCTGCAGGCCGCGGCGCTCGCCGAGCAGGAGGGCACGAGCCTGGAGGTGGTGGACCTGCGCTCGCTCGCGCCGATCGACTACGAGCCGATCCTGGCCTCCGTGCGCAAGACCGGGCGGCTCGCGGTCTGCCAGGAGGCGCACGGCAACGTCTCGGTGGGCGCCGAGATCGCGGCCACCGTCGGGGAGCGGGCCTTCTACTCGCTGGAGGCGCCCGTGCTGCGGGTCTCCGGCTACGACGTGCCCTTCCCGCCGGCGGGCCTGGAGTCGGTCTTCCTGCCGGACGCGGACCGCGTCCTGGAGGCCGTGGACCGCCTGATGGAGTACTGAGGCCGGTCGCACCGGGCGATCCGGGCCGACGGCGGAGCAGCGGACGATGGAACAGAGGAACCCATGAGCATCTCGAACTTCCAACTGCCCGATGTGGGCGAGGGCCTGACCGAGGCGGAGATCGTGCGCTGGCGCGTCCAGCCCGGGGAGGCGGTCGAGTTGAACCAGCCCCTGGTGGAGATCGAGACCGCCAAATCGCTCGTGGAGCTGCCCAGCCCCTTCGCCGGGGTGGTGGGGGAGCTGCTCGCGGGCGAGGGCGAGACGGTCGAGGTGGGCGCGGTCATCCTGACCGTCCGCTCGCAGCCCGGACAGGAGACGGAAGCGGCGCCGGGCGAGCGGGAGCGGGAGCGGGAGCTGGAGGCCGCGCGGGCGGACGCCGCCGGCACGATCGCTCAGGAGGGCCGCGGGGAGCCGGAGGGCGGCGCAGGGGAGGACCGGGACGCGAACGCGGTGCTCGTCGGCTACGGCATCGGGAGCGTCCCGCGCAGCCGCCGTCGCCGGAGCCCCGGCACGGCGGCCTCCGCGGGCGGCCTGGGCGGGAGCGCCCAGGGGCTCGGAGCGGAGGCGACCAAGTCCGCGCTCGCGGCCCAGGCGCGGGCGGCGCAGGGCGCGCCGGACCGGGACGCGCCGGCCCGGCGCAGCGGTGTGCCCGCCGCCGGGGCGCTGCCGGTCGTCGCGAAGCCCCCCATCCGCAAGCTCGCCAGGGATCTGGGGGTGGACCTGGCGACCGTCGAGCCGACGGGCCTGGCCGGCGAGGTCACGCGGGACGACGTGGTCCGGCACGCGCAGCAGGCGAGCCTGTTCAAGAACCTCGCGACGCCCGAGTGGGGCGAGGTGCGCGAGGAGCGCCACCCGGTCAAGGGGGTGCGCAAGGCGATCGCGAGCGCGATGGTCGCCTCCATGTTCACCGCTCCGCACGTGACGCTCTTCGTCGACGTGGACGCGACCCGCACGATGGAGTACATCCGCAGGCTCAAGTCCTCGCCCGACTTCGCCGGGGTCAAGGTCTCGCCCCTGCTGCTGGTGGCCAAGGCGGTCATGTGGGCGATCCGCCGCAACCCGACCACGAACGCGACGTGGACGGACGAGGAGTACACGGTCAAGCACTACGTGAACCTGGGCATCGCCGCCGCCACCCCCCGCGGGCTCATCGTCCCGAACGTCAAGGACGCGAACCGGATGAGCATGCTGCAGCTCGCCCAGGCGATCGAGCAGCTCACGCTGCGCGCCCGCGACGGCAAGACCACCCCCGCCGAGCAGCAGGGCGGCACGTTCACGATCACGAACATCGGCGTGTTCGGCATGGACTCGGGCACGCCCATCCTGAACCCGGGCGAGGTGGGCATCCTGGCGCTGGGGACGATCAAGCCCAAACCGTGGGTCGTGGGCGAGGAGGTGCGGGTCCGGCAGGTCACGACGCTCACCGCCTCCTTCGACCACCGGCTGGTGGACGGGGACGTGGCCAGTCGTTTCCTGGCGGACGTCGCTGCGATCGTCGAGGAGCCGGCGCTGCTGCTGGATTGAGGTTCCGAATCGCCCGGCGGCGTGTCGCCCGGGGTGGGGACAGCTGTGCGGGTGTTATTTGTATTGCTTCTAGTAAACATGTCTAGACACGAAGTCTATTCATTAATATTTCTTCGGCGATGAAAATCCCGGTCACGTCGAGATTTCAGCTCTTCGCCCGATGATTTTCTCGCTCCGACGGTGGATCTGTGCCTTGATCGGGTTTATTCTTCCCTCAGGGGCCCGGCTCGACGGTCGGGTCCGGGTGCGGTCGGTTCTGAACTCAACACCTTTTTCGGTGCTCCTGGGTGCCGGCCGGACCTGCACCTCACTTGCAGCATCCGGAGAGGATCACGTGAAACGACAGGTTTTCGCATTCGCCACGATCGGAGCGGCACTGTTCGCCGCCGCTCCGGGCCTCGCAGCGGCCGAGGAGGCGGGCCCCGTCCTCCACGAGGCCCCCGCGGCGGCGGCCCCGTCGCCGGAGCCGATCGCCGACCCGGAGCAGCCTGCGCCGCCGACGGACGAGGAGAACGAGCCCCCCCGCCCCGATTCGGGCCAGTCGCCGACCCCGCCCTCCCCGGAGCCGACCGAGGACCCCCGGCAGCCCGAGCCCTCTCCCGAGCCCTCGCCAGAGCCGAACGCGGAGGAGGCGGCGGACGCCCAGGGCGGCGGGTCCGAGCCGGCGCCGATCGAGCCGGCGCCGGCGGACCCGGCGGACCGGCCCGTCGTCCAGGACTCGGAGGAGGCCGGCTTCGAGGCGCCCGGCGAGGACGCGGGCGCACCGCCGTCCGTGCCCGAGGAGGGCCGGCAGGACGGCCCGGCCGGTCCCTCGGGCGAATCGCAGCCCGTGAACGGCGCCGGCGCCGGAGCGGGGGAGCCCGGCCTGGCCCGGACCGGCCCGGACGGACTGCCCTGGCTCGCGCTGGGCGGCAGCGGCCTTCTGGCCGCGGGGGCGAGCTCGGCGGTCCTCTCCTCCCGTCGGCGTGCCCGCGCCGAGGGACTGCGCTGAGGGGGCGGCACCGCATGGAGATCCTGAACACGGTCCTGGACCTCTTCGTCAAGTTCGCGACCATCGGCGGCGGCCTCTGGGCCGTCTGGGGCGTGATCACGCTGGCCGGCGGCCTGAAGGACCACAACGGTCCGCAGACCCAGGCCGGAGTGTGGCAGACGGTGGGCGGCGGCCTCATCATCGCGGCCGCGCAGATCTTCAACAGCATCGCGCTGTGACGCCCGTTCCTCCGGGCGAAGGGGAAGAGCGCCCCCACCCTCCGCGAGCACAGCAACCACCAGCCCGTTCCTCCGGGCGAAGGGGAAGAGTCTGCGGATGACCGAGATCATCGTCGAGTTCCTGAACTTCATCAGCGGCGCCGGGGTGCTCCAAGCCGCCTCGGGCGATCTGCTGAAGGGCGTCGCGGAGTACAACCCCGCCGCCTACGAGGCGACGGTCGCGATCGCTCAGACCGTCGTCAAGCCCGTCGCCTCGGTGATCCTCTCCCTCATGCTGGTGGTGGAGCTCGCCCGGAACGCGTCGAGGTTCGACGGAGACGGCCAGCTCGGGGTGAAGATCATCGCGAGCACCCTCTTCAAGTTCGTCCTGCTCATCATCGCGGTGCAGTACGCCCCGCAGATCCTGGCGGCGATGCACGAGGTCAACGAGGCCATCATCCGGGGCACCTCGCAGATGGGATCGGTGGACGGCTCGGGCAACCTCAACGAGAACCTGGGCGACCGGATGCGCGGCGACATCGAGCGGGCGGGGGTGCTGCAGCAGGTCGGCGTGCTCATCGTGGTCATCATCCCCTTCCTGGTCTCGGTCGTCGCGGTCATCGTGGTGAAGATCATGATCGCCCTGCGATTCCTGGAGGTGTACCTGCTGACCAGCTTCGCCGCCCTGCCGGTCGCGTTCATCGCCCATCCGGACACCAAGCCCATCGCGATCGGGTACCTGCGCGCCTACGGGGCGGCCGTCATACACGGCGCGACCCTGTACATCGGCATGTTCCTCTGCGGGCACATCATCGCCAGCGCCCTGGCCGAGGACCGGGTCGGAGACATCGGCGGCCAGAGCATCATGGCCTGGTCCGTGGTCAGTTTCCTGCCCCTGTGCCTCGGCAGCGTGCTGATCATCGTCATGGCCCTGGCCTCGGGTCGTCTCGCGAAGGCGCTGGTGGGGAACGCGTGACCCCGGTGCGGACGGCGAGGAAGAGAGGTGCCGCTCATGGCGCTTGAGATGAAGGTCTACCAGGAGATCACCGGGTACCAGGCCAAGGTGATGCTGGGGATGTCCTGGCGGCAGCTCGCCTGCAGCGTCGCGGCGCTGCTGCTGGGCGGGGGCGCGTACGCCGGGCTCTGGGCGCTCGGCGCCCAGGACCTCGGGCAGTGGTTCGCCGTCCTGGTCACGGTCCCGTTCGGCGCGCTCGGCTGGGTGCGGCCGAAGGGACTGCCCTTCGAGGAGTACGCCAAGTACATCATCCGTCACAACTGGGAACAGCAATTGCACGTCTACGGACAGCGACCGCTCTGGTCCGTCGATCACACGGGAGGCTACGGTGCGCAGAAAACCGGCCGGCCGCCGCGCAGGAGGCGCGCGCGGGTCGTCGAATACGGCCGCTGAGGGGGTGCCGCCCCGCCGGCGCCGCCGTCGGGACGTCTCCCGGAGGGTCCGGAACACCGCTCAGGACGCGATCGCGTACGAGGCGATGACGGAGAGCGGGATCTGCGTGCTCGGCGGGGACCGGTACTCCATCACGCTCAAGCTCGGCGATGTGAACTATCAGATCGCCGCGCAGCCGGTCCAGGAGGCGCTCATCGAGAAGTACGCCCTGTGGATCAACACCTTCGACTCCTCCCAGAACCTCCAGATCAGCGTGGTCAACCGGGTCCTGGACCGCTCCGCCGTCCGCGTCCAGGCGGAGCTGCCCCTGCGCGGGGACGATCTCGACGGCTACCGGGTCGAGTTCAACGAGATCATCGGCCGCCGCCTGACCACCGGCCGCAACAACACGGTGACCGACAAGTACGCGACGATCACGGTCCGCAGCGAGGACTTCGAGGAGGCCAGGACCCGGCTCATGCGACTGGCCGCCGAGTCCATCAGCTATCTCCGCTCCGTCGGCGGCTGCCGGGCCGAGATCCTCAACGGGCACGGCAGGGTCGAGGTCCTCGCCTCCCTGCTCCGTCCGCACGCGGCCCTCGCCTTCGACTACGGCGCCCTGGCGACCGCCGGGCTCACCACGAAGGACGTCGTCGCACCGTGGTCCATCGACTTCAGCGACAAGTCCATGGCGGTGCTCGGGAACGAGACCGACAGCTACGTCCAGGTGCTCTTCCTCGACCGCCTGCCGGCCTGGCTCTCCGACCAGGTGATCCGCGACCTCACCGAGATCAACACGGATCTGCTGGTCTCCCTGCACGCCAGGCCGCTGGACGCCGGCGAGGGCCTCAAGCTCGTGAACCGCCGGATCGCCGACATGGAGATCCAGCAGGCCAACGAGGAGAAGAAGGCCGCCAAGCAGGGGTACTCGGCGGATCTGGTGCCCCACTCGCTGCGCCGCGCCCATCAGGACGCGGTCGACTTGCGCAGGCAGCTCGAGTCGTCGAACGAGAAGCTCTTTTCGACCACATTGCTGGTCGCCGTCACGGCGCCGAGCCGGGAGGAGCTGCTGCGTCGCGTCGAGCGGGTCCGCGAGGCGGGCCGGCGGCACTCCTGCGAGTTCGTCGTGACCACCTACATGCAGGAGGACGCGCTCAACGCGGCGCTGCCCCTGGGGCGCTGCGATCTGCCCCTGTTCCGGACCCTGACGACGGCCACCACGGCCATCATGGTGCCGTTCACCACGCAGGAGGTCTTCGAGCCGGGGGGACTGAGCTACGGGGTCAACAAGCTCTCCCGCAACCTCATCGTCGGCTCCAGGCAGTCCACGATGAACGGCAACGCCTTCTTCCTGGGCACCTCCGGGGCGGGGAAGTCGATGTACGGGAAGAACGAGATGGCGCAGGTCATCCTGAACCGCCCCAACGACGAGGTGATCATCATCGACCCGGAGCGCGAGTACCTGCCGATCATGGAGGCCTTCGGAGGAAGCCGGATCGAGATCCACGCGGCTTCGGGCGCGGCGATCAACCCGATGGAGCTGCACCCGGATCCCGACGAGGAGAACCCGGTGCGTCGGAAGGCCGAGTTCGTGCTCTCCATGTGCGAGGTGCTCATCGGCGGGAGCACGGGCCTGACCCCGGCGGCCCGGTCGATCATCGACCGCGCGGCCACCGAGGTGTTCTCCCGCTACCTGCAGTCGAAGCGGGCGGCGGTGCCGACCCTGCTGACGCTCTTCGAGGAGCTGCGGGTGCAGCCGGAGGCGGAGGCCCAGGCCCTCGCCACGAGTCTGGAGCTCTATGCGCGCGGCTCGTTCTCGGGCTTCGCCAGGCCCACGAACGTCGACCGCTCCAACCGGCTCACCGTGTACGACATCTCCAAGCTCGGCCAGGACATGAAGACCTTCGGGATGCTGGTCGTGCTGGAGGAGATCTGGGGCAGGATCGTCGCCAACCGTCTGGCCGGTCGGCACACCTGGCTGTACGTCGACGAGTTCCACGTCATGTTCTCGAACGAGTTCTCCGCCGCGTACTTCCAGTCCATCTACAAGCGGGCGCGAAAGTACGGGGTCATGGCGACGGGCCTGACGCAGAACATCGACGAGCTGCTGAGCAACGAGCGCGCCAGGCTCATGCTGGCCAATTCGGACGTCTTAGCCCTGTTGAACCAGACTCCGACCGACGCCGCCGCGCTGCAGCAGCTGTTCGGCTTCAGCCAGCAGGAGGCGGGGTTCTTCATGAACGCCCCCTCCGGGCACGGCCTGCTCAAGCTCGGTTCGGCGATCGTCCCCTTCGACAACTCCATTCCCGAGGACCTGCGGATCTTCCAGCTCTTCACGACGAAGTTCCGGGAGCGGGTCCGCGCATGAGGTCGCGTCGTTCGGACGAGCTCGGCGTGGAGCGGGCCCAGGGCCCGCGGGGCATCGAGACCAAGGACCGCTCCGCCCTGGCCCAGGCCTCCAAGGGCGGCGGCTTCCTGCGGGAGGACTCCGCCCCGGAGACGTCGGCGCACCTCGACCGGACGGCGCACGGCCTCGGCAGGCAGGCGGTGCGGCAGCTCGAGCGGCCGATCCAGGACTTCACGGGCGAGGGGCGCTCCACCGGCCCGAGCCTGAGCTACGGGACCCTGCGGAGCGCGGGCGAACAGCTGCTGATCTCCGCCGCATCCGTGCCGGTGCCGGGCGCTCCCGGCGGGGCGGACGGCGGACGCGGCCTCTCGGCCGGCCTGGGCATGGACCGGCTGGCCAGCGGGGGGATGATCGCCTCGCGAACGGGGCCGGTGCGCGAGCTGGCGCGGCCGCAGCACGGCAAGAGCGACTCCGCCGACGCCGTGAGCCGGGGGGTCCGGGCCGCGGTGAGCGCGGGCGGGCACCTGCTGCGCTCCGGCTTCGCGGCCATCGCGGGCGGAGCCGTCTCCGGCCTGTTCATGATCCTCGGAGTGCTGCTCGCCGTCATCGTGGTCATCACGATCTTCCTGCCCTGGCTCCCCGGCGTGGCGGTGGACCAGCAGGAACGCCCCGGACAGGCGGCCGGGCACTTCTCCGGCGGCGCCATGGGCGACGACTACCCCTACCGGGGGAGCTACTCGGACGACGCGATGTCGCCGCTCGGCTACGCCTGGGGGAACTGCACCGACTTCGTCGCCTGGCGCATCAACCGCGACGCGGGGGTCCTCGGGCCGGACTGGCGCTACACCTGGTCGGAACTGACCCCCCAGGGCGGCGACGGGGGCAGCTGGGCGCGGCCCGGCAACCTCGAGGGCTGGCAGGTCACCACGGCGCCCGTGCCGGGCGACATCTTCTCGGTGCCGGCCGGACTGGCCGCCTGGGGCGGCAGCGGCGGCCCCTACGGGCACGTCGGCTACATCGGCGCGGTGAACGCGGACGGCTCGGTGGTCGCCGAGAACTACGGCGGCGGCCGCTACTTCGTCTTCACCAAGAGCGCCGCCGAGGTGCAGGAGGCGATCGCGACGGGGATCGTCTTCAAGCACAATCCGAACAACACGGGCGCTTCGGCGCCGGCCGGGGCGGGCGGGGCCGAGACCGGCGGCGCGGAGGCGGCCGGGTCCGGCTCGGGACGGTTGTCCGTCGCTCAGGCCCAGGAGTACGCGAGCTCGCAGCTGGGCGCCTACGGCTGGGACGAGGGGCAGCGGCAGTGCCTCATCGAGCTGTGGACGCGGGAGTCGAGCTGGCGGTGGAACGCGCAGAACCCCGACTCGGGCGCGTACGGCATCCCGCAGGCCCTGCCGGCCGAGAAGCTGGCGGAACAGGGCGCCGGCTGGCGTGAGGACGCGAGGATCCAGATCGACTGGGGGCTCGGCTACATCCGGGACCGCTACGGCTCGCCCTGCCAGGCCGACGCCTTCCAGCGAAGCAACAACTGGTACTGAGGGGACGGACGCATGCGCATCGGACGCAGAGCCCTGGTCGTCGGCTCTTTCCTCGGCCTCGCGGCCCTGCTCGTGGCCGCTCTGCTGGCGACGCTCGTGTTCCTGTTCGGCCCCGATTCCCGGGGCGGGCGGGAGGGGGCCGGGTCCCAGGCCCCGCAGCTCCCCGCTGCGCCGTCGCACACGCATCAGCCCGACGGCGCGGAGGACTACTCCGGGATCGCGGTCGAGGTCTCCGCGCAGACGGCGGCCCTGGTCCAGCGGGCGGCGCTCGAGCTGGCGAGCTGGAGCCACGAGGAGACCGTGGAGGCCCGCCGGGCCAGGCTGGCGGGCATCGTCCGGCCGGATCTGGTGGGCCCGAGCCCCTGGGCGCAGGGGCTGGCGGCGGCTCCCGGTTCCTACGTGACCTCCTCGGCGCCCGCGGATCCGGCGCCCGC
>JAUNLB010000089.1 GCA_030532485.1 Pseudoclavibacter sp. | reverse complement strand
TCGTCCCGGGACAGCTCGACCGGCGGAACACGGGCCCGGTGGGCGTGCAGATCCAAACGATATTCCCCGGTGCGCTCCGGTTCCTCGCACAGCACGAGCTCGACGTTCAACAGCGCCTCCCCCTGCCCGGCACGGAGCATATGCACCGCCACCTGATCCAAAAGGTGCACATTGTCCTGCTGCTGCCGGCCGATCGACGAGTTCACCCCGCTCGTGCCCAGAGAAGGATTCCCGAACGGATCCCGCCCCACCCGGTCCTGCCCGCCAGCGACCCCGTCCGGTTCATGCAAGGCCGCCAAGGCCTCCATCGACGACCGCGCCACACGACGCGCCTCCGCCTCGGACATACCCCGATCTTCATTCGCCTTGGTGAGCTTCCGTTCGTAGTCCTTCCGAGCGTTCTCTTGTTCGTTTCGGTTGCCGCGTCCGTGGTTCCTGTAGAGGGCTCTGCCCTGGAGGTACTGTTCGGCGGTCATGGCGTTGAGGCCGTCCTGTTGGCGGGCGAATTCGCGGGCCTGCCGGTGCAGGGCGGGGCTTTTCTGGCTGCCGGTGTGGAACGCGAGCCGCACCGCTGGACCCGTCGTCGGGAACGCGCCGCCCTCCGGTCGGGGGTGGCGGGCGAGGCGCAGCATGGGCAGCGGGAGCCGGCCGGACACTGCTTGGGGGCGGGGGAACCGTGCCTGGCCTGCGGGCGGTTCTGGTAGTCGTGGTGTCGGTGTGACCGGGGCGCTATTGCGGGGCAGGAGTTGCCCGTCCCGGTCGACGGGCAGGAACCCGTAGGGGTCAGCTTCGAACTCCGGGTACGCCTGCGCTAGCCGCGGAGCTCCCACTGGGGGTTCCCACCCTGGGATCAGACGGCGATGTTCCTCGGCGGGCTCGTCATCGGGGCGGGCGGGGTCAGGGTCGCTCATCGCCCGCACCGCCTTTCGGTGTTTCGGGTGGTTCGGGGTCGTCCCGGTATTCCGGCGGTAGCAGGGAGTCCAGGAAGGCCTGGTTGCCGCCGATCAGATCGGGCATGACCTTCCGGCGGATCTTCGCGAGGAAGCTGAGGTAGGGGATGGCGGGTTCGATGCGCATCGTTTCCGGTGCGTAGTCGCCGCTGAGGCTCGCGGGCGGATCGAAGGCGTAGACCTGGTCCGCGGTCAGTACGCCAAGTCGCTGGATCGCGCCGTACATCATCGCCTCATACTCCTCGTAGTTCTCGTCGTACGGGTCACCGATGTCGCTGACCAGGGGGGAGAACATGGTGCGGGCGGATCTTTCTCGGCGGATGGGGATGCGCATGTCGGCGCGTTTGTCGGTAGGGAACAGCATGCCGAAGTCGGCGTGGATGGATAGGCTGTTGCCGGATTCTTCGCCCCACAGTTCCATTTTTCCCAGGGCGGTGCGGCCGAGGCACCACCAGCGGTCCCAGAAGGGGAACTGGTCCTGGAGTCCGTCGAGCCAGGCGTCGACGACGGGCTGCCAGGCGATCGGGTCGGTGAGCCAGAACAGGCCCTGGTTGAAGCCGTCGAAGCCGAAGCGTTCCCAGGCGCGCAGGATCACATTCGGGAAGACCCCCCGGAACCGCTCGAAGCGCTCCGCCGGGACGGGGCCCGCCACCCCCATCGGGACCATGCCCTCGCTGCCCAGGAACCGCTCGTCCAGGACGCGTTCGTCCTCCACCGGGTCGAACACCTCCTCCGGGCCCAGCAGGTGATCGTCACGCATCCGCTCGCTCCGTCCGTCCCTTCGCGGCGACGACCATGACGCCGTTCCCGAGACAAGTTACCCATTCCCTCCGGAGCGGGACAAGACTCTGTCTTCCCTCCGGGCCGGTCCCAGATCCTTCGCACGCTAGCCTCGTCCCGTGACCGACAGCGCCCGTCCCGCACCCGTGCCCGCGCCCGCGAAGCGGCCCGTCGAACGCCGCCACCACGGCGACCTCGTGGTCGACCCCTACCAGTGGCTGCGGAATCCCGACGATCCCTCCACGATCGCCCACCTGGCGGCGGAGGGCGCCTACGCGGACCGCGTCCTGGCGCCCCTGGCGCCGCTGCGGGACCGGATCGTCGCCGAGATCAAGGGGCGCACGAGACAGACCGACGTCTCTCTGCCCGTCCGGGAGGGCGGCTACTGGTATCTGAGCCGCACCCGCGAAGGCGACGACTATCCCCGCTACACCCGCATCCCCGTCGCACTCAGCCCCGAGACGCCGGAGGCCGTCGGCGGGCAGCTGCTGCCCGGTGAAGAGGTCTACCTGGACGCGCAGGCGCTGGCCCAGGGCAGTGAGTTCTTCGCGCTCGGCGATATCGAGGTGGACCGCTCGGGCGCGCGCCTGGCCTACTCGCTCGACACGAGCGGCGGTGAGGTGTTCCGCTTGCGCGTCGTCGAGCTCGACAGCGGCGAGGTCGTCGACGAGGAGGTCGAGGGCATCGGTTACGGCCTGGTCTTCACCGCCGATGGGCGCCACCTCTACTACACCCGCAACGACGAGAGCTGGCGGCAGTGCGAGCTGTGGATCCACGAGATCGGCACGCCCGCGGCGCAGGACCGGCTCGTGCACCGCGAGGACGACGAGCGTTTCACGGTCGTCCTCGACGAGTCCCGCGACGGCACCGCGCTGCTCCTGCACGCCTACGCGACGGACACGAGCGAGGCCTTCCTGCTGCCCCTGGACGAGCCGCGGGCGGCGCCCCGCAGCGTCGCAGGCCGGCTGGAGGGGCTGGACTACACGGTCGAGCACGCGGGCGACCACCTGCTGATCGTCCACAACGGCCGGGTGCGGGGCTTCGAGATCGCCCGCGCCGAGTTCGACGATCTGGGCGAGGGGGCGCGCGAACGCTGGCGCCGGATCCTGGCGGCGGGCCCGGGGGAGCGGATCCAGGCGGTGGACGCCTTCGCTTCGTTCGCCGCGGTCAGCATGCGCGCGGGCGGCCTGCCGGCGTTGCGGGTGCTGCCCCGCGTCCGCCCCGGTCGAAGCGACGGGGACGGGCTCGGCTGGGATCCCGATGGGGCCTGGAGCCTCGGCCACGGCGGCGAGCTGGACGCGGTGCACCTCGCCGAGAACCGGGAGTGGGAGACGGAGACGCTGCGGTACACGCTCGACTCGATGCGCACCCCGCACACCGTCGCCGAGGCGGATGCGGCGGGCGGCGGGGAGCCTCGGGTGCTCAAAACGCTGGAGGTGCCCGGTTTCCGGGCGGAGGACTACCGGGAGCTGCGCCTGTGGGCGAGCGCGCAGGACGGCGTGCGCGTGCCGATCTCGCTGATGGCGCGGGCGGATGCGCGGCCGGACGGCGGGCATCCCGGTTTCCTCGTCGGCTACGGCAGCTACGAGCACAGTTTCGATCCGGAGCTGAACGTGCCCTGGCTGAGCCTGCTGGACCGCGGCGTGGTGGTGGCGATCGCGCATGTGCGCGGCGGCGGGGAGCTGGGTCGGGAGTGGTACGAGGGCGGCAGGCTGCTGGACAAGCCGAACACCTTCGGGGACTTCGTGGCGGCGGCCCGGCATCTGGTGTCGGCCGGCTGGTTCGCGCCCGGCCGGATCGCGGCCGAGGGCGGCAGCGCGGGCGGGCTGCTGATGGGCGCGGTCGCGAATCTGGCGCCGGAGGCGTTCCGGGTCGTGCACGCGCGGGTGCCGTTCGTGGACGCGCTCACCACGATCCTGGATCCGAGCCAGCCGCTCACGGTGGGCGAGTGGGAGGAGTGGGGCAATCCGCTCGAGGATCCGGAGGTCTACCGCTGCATGAAGGGCTATTCGCCGTACGAGAACGTCCGGGCCGTCGAGTATCCGGCGATCCTGGCCACCACGAGCTTCAATGACGTCCGGGTGAGCTTCGGGGAGGCGGCCAAGTGGGTGGCCCGCTTGCGGGAAGTGACGCGCAACTACGCCGATCCGGCGCAGGACGGCGGAGCGGCGCGGCCGATCGTGCTCCGATGCGAGCCGCAGGCCGGGCACGGGGGCCGTTCGGGTCGTTCGGGCCGGTGGCGGCAGCGGGCCGAGGAGCTCGCCTTCGTGCTCGACCAGCTGGGGGCGGCGGAGCGGTGAGGGACGATGCTGTCGGGCTGGCCCGACGGCTGGATCGGCCGGGCTGCCGGATCGCCGGCGGTCGGGGCGGGGAGAAGACTTGCGGCTATGAATACAGACGGCGTGTGGCGCTCCCGTTTCCGACGCTTCGGCGCGGACGTCGCCCACCTCCTGCTCTCCTTCCCGATGGCCCTGGCGGCCTTCGTGCCGACGGTGGTGTTGTTCTCGCTGGGCGTGGGCACCCTCCTCGTCTGGATCGGACTGCCGATCCTGCTCGGCGCGCTGCTGACGGCGCGGGGCTTCGCGGTCCTGCATCGGCGGGCGGCGGCGGCCCTGGGCGGGCCCGAGGCGCCGGACCGTCCCTACCTGCCGGCGCCGGAGGGGAGCCGTCTGCGGCGCCTGCTCGCACCGCTGCGGGATGCGCAGTCGTGGCTGGACCTGCTGTGGGTGCTCGTGAACTTCCCGGTCTCGATCGTCACCTGGTGCCTGAGCCTGCTGTGGCTGGGCGGGGCGGCGGGCACGGTGCTCGGCCCGATCGCCCTGTTCGTGCTGGATCGGGCGGGCCTGCAGGGCAGCGGGCTGTCCGAGCTGCTCGGGCTGCCCTCCTCGCTGTTCCTCGACATGCTGCTCAACGCCGGGATCGGCCTCGTGTTCCTGCTCACGTGCATGCCGGTGCTGCGGGGCCTGGCACGGATGCGGCTGGCCCTGGGCGAGGCGATGCTCAGCACCCGGGCGCGCGAGCGGGCGCGGTTCGAACGGCTCAGCGAGTCCCGGGCGGCCGGGCGCCGTGCCGAGGCCGAGGCGCTGCACCGCTTGGAGCGAGACATCCACGACGGTCCGCAGCAGCGGCTGGTCCGGCTGCGCATCGACCTGGCCCGCGCCAAGGGGCAGCTCCAGCGCGACCCGGAGGCCGTCGGGCTCCTGCTCGACGAGGCCGCTGCCCAGGCGCAGCAGACCTTGGCGGAGCTGCGTCAGCTCTCCCGCGGGATCGCCCCGCCGGTGCTCGTGGACCGGGGCCTGGCGGCGGCCGTGGAGGAGATCGCCGCCGCCTCCAGCGTGCCCGTGCGCGTGCGGGCCGGGCGTCTGGGGGAGCTGCCCGAGCACGTGCAGTCCGCCGCCTACTTCGTCGTCGCCGAATCGCTCGCGAATCTGAACAAGCACGCCGGGGCGAGCCGGGCCGAGGTCCTCCTGGCCCGGGAGGGGGCGCGGCTGCGCATCGAGGTGCACGACGACGGCGCAGGCGGCGCGGACCCCGCCAAGGGGCACGGCCTGACCGGGCTCGCTCAGCGGCTCGACTCGGTCGACGGCGCCCTCCGGGTGGATTCGCCGGCAGGCGGCCCCACCCGCATCGAGGCGGTGGTCTCGTGCGCATCCTGATCGCCGACGACTCCTTCCTGCTGCGCGAGGGCATCGCGCTCCTCCTCGAGGAGGCGGGTCATGAGGTGGTCGGCAGCGTCGCGGACGGCGAGGAGCTGGTCGAGCGCTGCCTGGCGCTGCGCCCCGATCTGACCGTCAGCGACATCCGCATGCCGCCCTCCCACCGGGACGAGGGCCTGCGGGCGGCCGTGCGGATCCGGGAAGCGTGGCCGGAGGCGCCCGTGCTCATGCTCAGCCAGTACGTGGTGCTCGGCTACGCGAGCGAGCTGTTCTCCTCCGGCCGCGGCGCGGTCGGCTACCTGCTCAAGGACCGGGTGGGGGACCTGGACTCATTCCTCGACGCGGTGGAGCGGGTCGCGGCCGGCGGCGTGGTGCTCGACCCCCAGGTCGTCTCCCAGCTCATGGTCCGCGGCCGCGGCGGCGATCCGCTCGCCGAGCTCACGCCGCGCGAGCGGGAGGTGCTGGAACTCATGGCGGAGGGGCACACGAACGCCGTGATCGCCCGCAGGCTGGTGGTCACCGAGGGGGCCGTGGAGAAGCACAGCCAGCGCATCTTCGCCAAGCTCGGCCTGGGGGAGCCGGGCGTGCACCGCCGGGTGGCCGCCGTGCTGCGGCTGCTGGGCCGCTGAGCGGCCGGATCGGGTCTCCCGGTGCTCAGGAGAACGTGATCGGCTCGGGACGATCTGCCTGCAGGGGCGCGCCGTCCTCGTCCACCCGCCAGGAGAGCTCCAGCTCCAGTTCGCGCTTGACGTGCCCAGCCTTCGGGGCGTCCGTGAGCTCGATCGACAGGCGCAGCGCGTCCGGCAGCTCCGCCTCCACGCGCTCGGCCCCCTGCTGCAGGGCCACCCGTCCCTCCCGGACGCGTCCGGCCAGGCTCTCCAGCAGGCGGGCGAGCTCCTCGCGGGCGAGGGTGCGCTTGTGCTTCAGCAGCGATTGCGAACGGGTCACGGTCTCCTCCGGTCGGGGTCGGGCGTCGGCAGGCGAGGAAGCGCGGGCACGGTGGGCGGCGCGGTCTCCTCCGGTCGGGCCGGGCGTCGGCGCCCGCCTCGCCGTCGAGTCTCACAGGCCCGCGGCGACAGGTCAACGGTGCGGCGCGCTCCCGAGCCGGTCGACGCGGTTGACCGACCGGGGGAGCGTGACGGGGGCCATCGGCACGAAGGAGGCGCCATGCCGACAGGGGACGCCGTGGCGATGCGCGACGCCATCATCTGCGATCCGCCCGAGCGTTTGGACGCCATGCCCGACGAGCGCTTCGCGGCCGTCACCGACCCCGCCTCGATCGGGGAGCGGATGGCGGGCCTGGTGCCCGTCGCCCCAGGCGCTTACGGGCGGCTGCTCGGGCCCGTCTACTCGACACGGCCGCCGGACCCGCGGGCCGATCCGTGCGGCTTCCCGGCCCGCGAACCGCCCGTGGTTCTTCGCCTCGGCGGGGCCGGCCGCTTCGAGCTGCCCGAGCCGGAGGGCACCTGTTCTCTGGTGGACGAGCCGGACACGGCGGCCCGGGAGCTCGTCGGCCCCGACGCCCTGAGCAGCGGCATGGTCGCCGACGCCTTCCTGATCGGCAGGTCCGTGTCGCGCCTGCGCCTGTCCGCACCGGTGCGGGCCGCGGCCCCGCCGGCCCCGGCGCGGGGGAGGCGGTCGAGCGGGTGACGCTGCGTGAGCTCGTCGAGCGGATGCCCGGCGTGCGCATCCTCCCCACCGGCCGGGGGCCGAACACCGGATCGTCGACGGGCCGCCGGGCGGATGAGCCCGGGCCGCGGGCTCGGGCGGCTGAACGGCGCGGGAGCTCGCGCGCGGGGCATCGATGCGGTGGAATAGAGGCATGGTCCAGCACATGAAGCTCCGCGACTACATCGACAAGCTCCGGGTGGAGGGGTACACCGTCCAGGGCGCGAGCGGCGAGGACCCGGTGCTCATCGCCCCCGACGGCAAGGCCGTCGAGACCTGGCGGCAGAGCTACCCCTACGAGGAGCTCATGAGCCGGGACGAGTACGAGGAGGAGAAGTACCGCCTCCAGGTCGAGCTGCTCAAGTTCCAGTACTGGACCCAGGACGTGGGCGCCAAGCACGTGCTGGTCTTCGAGGGCCGCGACGCGGCGGGCAAGGGCGGCACGATCAAGCGCTTCATGGAGCACCTCAATCCGCGCGCGGCGCGCGTGGTGGCGCTCGGCAAGCCCTCCTCCACCGAGCTCGGGCAGTGGTACTTCCAGCGCTACGTGGAGCACCTGCCCACCTCGGGCGAGATCGTGCTGTTCGACCGCTCCTGGTACAACCGCGCCGGCGTGGAGCGGGTCATGGGCTTCTGCAGCGACGAGGAGTACGAGGTCTTCATGAAGCAGGCCCCCCGCTTCGAGCGCATGCTCGTGGAGAGCGGCACGACCGTGACGAAGCTGTGGTTCTCGGTCACCCAGGACGAGCAGCGCACCCGCTTCGCGCTGCGCCAGATCGACCCGGTGCGGCAGTGGAAGCTCTCGCCCATGGATCTGGAGAGCCTGGACCGCTGGGAGGACTACGGGGCCGCCAAGGAGGCCATGTTCGAGCGCACCGACACCAAGTACGCGCCCTGGATCGTAGTCAAGAGCAACGACAAGAAGCGTGGCCGGCTCAACGCCATGCGCGCCTTCCTGAACCAGTTCGACTACGAGGGCAAGGACGACTCGGTCGTCTGGGCTCCGGACCCCAAGATCGTCTCCCGCGCCAAGCACACCCTCGACCGCGACTGAATGCGCAGACCCCGCCTTCCGAGCGTCAGGAGCCATACCAGGCGGCTCATCGTGCGCGATGCGCAGGGCATGACCGGCAAGAAGGTCGAGATGTACTCGCTGCCCTACTCCTCGATCATCATGTGGTCCTCCGAGCATGCGGGCGCGCTGGATCGGAACGCCGAACTCGAGCTGTGGACGCGCGCCGGGCGGATCAAGATCGAGATCGGCCGCGGCGTGGACATCCGCCGGCTCGACCAGCTCATCGCGCACTCGGTGTTCGGCGGCGACTGAGGGCGCGCGGGCTCAGGCGAGGAGCAGTCCGCGCAGGCGCCGCAGATCCGCCTCCGGCAGCCCGATCGCCGCCAGGTGCTCGGGGACGCGGGCGGCGAAGCCGAGCACGTGCGGGCGAGTCTGCGCGATCCAGGCGGTCACGCGTGCCTCGTCCCACGTCCGCTGCCGGTCCGCCGTGGGGGTGTGCGTCCGTACCCGGGCCATGGCCCGGACCGAGACCGCGTGGTCTTCGGCGATCGTCTCGGCGTCGACCCCGGCTGTGGCCAGCAGGAACGCCGAGACCATGCCCGTCCGGTCCCGGCCGGCGGAGCAGTGCAGGTAGACGCCCGGCTCGGCCCGCGCCACGGCCTGCAGGGCGGCCCGGATCCGCTCCGGCACGATGCGCACGGCGTGCGGCCAGTACTCGGGCGAGTCCAGCAGCGGGAAGCAGACGCGACGGAACTCGGGGTCCTCCGGGTCGTCGAGCGCAGCCCGCACGATGCGCACGCCGCGGACGGCCTCGGGGTCCTCCGGCGGGTCGCCCGGGCCGCGCCCGGCCTCTTCGGGGCAGCGCAGATCCACCACGCTGCGCAGACCCCAGGCTCGGGCGCGCCGCCATCCGGCCGCCGACAGCAGCTCCCGGCGCGGGCCGCGCGCGACGCGCCCGGGCAGCGTGCGCCCCGTCGCCGAGCGGTCCGTCGGCAGCCCGCCCAGATCCCGCACGTTCGGAACGCCGTCCCAGTCCAGGGCCCGCGCGGCGGCGCCGATTGCGTCCCCTCTCTCGGAGCCCGTGCCCTCGAATCCGTCCTGCATGCCCGGCTCCTAACTGTGCGCGTCAGGGGCTGGTCGCACCGGCCTGAGCTTCAAGGTCGGGGACATCATCCTAACTGTGCGCGTCAGGGGCCGGCGGATCGGGCGGGCCGCGTAGCCTGGTGGGCAGCCGAGGCTGAGAGGAGACGCCATGCCGATGTCCGATGCGAGCCGCCGGCGGGTCTCCCACGGCGGCCTGGTCCTGCCCCCGATCGGCTTCGGCACCTACGCGCTGCGGGGAGCCGAGGGCGAACGCGCCGTCACCGAGGCGATCGAGGCCGGGTACACGCTCATCGACTCGGCCGTCAACTACGAGAACGAGGGCGTCGTCGGCCGCGCCGTACGCGCCGCCGCCCGCCCCCGCGAAGAGCTGATCGTCACATCGAAGCTCCCCGGCCGGCACCACGAGCGCGCCGCCGCGATCGCCACGATCGAGGAGAGCCTCGCGCGCACCGGGCTCGACTACCTGGACCTGTACCTCGTGCACTGGCCCAACCCCCGCACCGGCCGCTACGTGGAGGCCTGGCAGGCGCTCGTCGAGGCTCGGGAGCGGGGCCTGGTGCGCGCGATCGGGGTCTCCAACTTCCTGCCCGAGCACCTGGAGCGCCTGGAGCGGGAGACCGGGGTGCTGCCGGAGGTGAATCAGATCGAGCTGCACCCGTTCTTCCCGCAGCGCGAGCAGCTGGCCGTCCACGAACGGCTCGGCGTCCTCACCCAGGCCTGGAGCCCGCTTGCGCGCGGCATGGAGCTGCTCTCGCAGCCGGTGCTCGGGAGGATCGCGGCCGCGCACGGCGCGACGCCCGCGCAGATCGTGCTCGCCTGGCACATCGGCCGCGGCGTGATCCCCCTCCCCAAGGCCGCCACGGCCGCCCGGCGGACGGAGAACCTGGCCGCCGCGGGACTGCGGCTGGACGAGGCGGAGCAGGCCGCCGTCACGGCGCTCGGCCGCCCCGACGGGCGTCGCAAGGGACAGCACCCCGCCGAGTACGAGGAGTTCTGAGGCGTGACCGCGACGCAGCCCGAGCGGTACCTCGCCTTCGCCCCCTCCGCCCCGCCGGTGCCCGTGCGAAGCGAGCGCCGGAACTGGCGGTGGTGGAGTGTGCACCTGGAGCACTCCGGCGCCCCGGACGCCGAAGCGCGCATGCTGCTCCTGCACGGGGCCGGCGGCAATGCGGCGGCCATGCGGCCGCTGGCGGCCCGCATCGCCGACCGCGGGGTGCTGGTGACCGCGGTCGACCTGCCCGGCTACGGCGAGACCGCCCCGCGGCCGGGGCCGCGGCCGCCGCTGCGCGCACTGCGCTACGAGCAGTGGCGGGCGCTGGCGGTGCGCGTGCTGCGGGAGCTCGACGACGGCCGGCCGCTGCTCGTCGCGGGCGTCAGCATCGGCGGCATGCTCGCCCTGGAGGCGGCGGCCCTGTCCGGGCGCGCCGGCGCGGTGCTCGCGACGTGCGTGCTGGACGTGCGGGACGCGGAGACGCTCGCCGCCGTGATGCGGCTGCCCCGCCTCGCGCCCCTCGCGCCGCTGCTGCGGCTGTGCCGCGGCCCGCTCGGTCGGCTTCGGATCCCCCTGGCCCTCGTGACGCCGATGCGCCGGGCCGCGAACGATCCGCGGCTCGTCGCCGAGGCGCTGCGGGACACCCGCGGCGCGGGCGGCCGCATGCCCCTGGCCTGGTACGACTCCTTCCTGCACGCCAGGCCCGTCCTGGAGCCGGGCGATCCGCGGCTGCCGCCGGTGGTGCTCGCCCATCCCGCCGAGGACCGGTGGACCGCCCCGGAGCTGAGCCTGCGGGCCCTGGCCGACCTCGCGCCCGGGCACGAGACGGTCATGCTGCCGGGCGGCGGGCACCTGCCGGTCGAGGAG
>JAUNLB010000088.1:609-11103 GCA_030532485.1 Pseudoclavibacter sp. | reverse complement strand
CACGGTGTCAGCACCGCTCGGCGGACAGCCGCTCGCCGATGCGTTCGGCGAGCCGGGGACGGAGGAGCACGACGAGGAGGCCCGCCAGGCACCACGCCCCCGCGATCCACGGGAAGAGGGTGTACGGCGGCTTCTGGCCGGCGATCTGGATGAGCAGGACGAGCGCGAGATAGGCGATGCCCAGCACGGGCAGCGCCGCCTCGCTCCGGGGGATCCCCGAATCCGGCGAGAAGATGTAGCGGACCACGCCGGCCGAGGCCATCGCGTAGGCGACGACCATGCAGAGGGTCGCGATGGTCGCGTACCAGTAGTAGACGTCCACGGCCGCGGCCCCGAACAGGCCCAGGCCCCCCGCGAGCACGAGCGCGAGCGCCACCACCGTGACGGTCGCGCGGACCGGCACGCCCGTGCGCGGGTCGCTGCGTCCCAGCGCTGCGGGCCCGAAGCCGTCGCGCGCCAGCGCGAACAGCAGCCGCGCGGCGGCGGTGGTGGAGCTGAGCAGGGAGGCGAAGGCGACCAGGAAGGCGATGATCGAGATCGCCACCGCGTACCAGGGGGCGATGTAGACGGAGGAGAGAGTCGTGAGGGTCGAGGAGGCTCCGGCGAAGGCGGCGACGCCCGCCTCGTCGGTGCCGAAGCCGATCGTCTGGGCGAACATGACGAGCACGTAGATGACGCCGGCGGCCGCGACCGCCAGCAGCAGGGCGAGCGGCACCGTGCGCTTGGGGTCGCGCGTCTCCTCGCCCAGCGAGGCGCCGGACTCGAAGCCCGCCCAGGAGAGGAAGCCGAAGACCGAGGCCGTCGCGATCGCGGTCGCGCTCGCCCCGCTCGGCAGCAGCGTGGAGAGGTCCACGCCCGTGGACACCGGCGCGTCGCCCGCGGCCACCCGCACGACGATCACCGCGGCCAGTACGAGCATGGCGAGCACCCCGAACAGGCCGATGCCGAGGAGCGTGCGGGCCATGACCACCGACTCGCGCAGATCGAAGAGGAGCGCGAGCGCGCCCGCGGCGAGCACGACGAGCAGCCAGGACCGCTCCGGCGGCACGATCCCCAGCTCCGCGAGCATCGCCTCGAAGAAGACCGCGCAGGCGCCCGTGATGCAGGCGGCGAAGAACATGTAGGTGCCGAGCAGCGCGAAGCCGCCGAAGAAGCCGGCCCGCGGCCCGATCGTCGCCCCGGCCAGCGCGTAGACCGAACCCGCGTGGGTGATGAAGCGGGTGAGCCGGATGAAGGCGTAGGCCACCAGCAGCGTCCCCGCGAAGGCGACGAGGAAGGTGAGGGGCACGGCCTTGCCCACCAGCCCGGCCACTCCGATGCCGTTGAGCGACATGGCCATGACCGGCCCCATGAAGCCCAGCGAGATGGCCGCGACCTCGCCCAGCCGCAGCTTCCGGCGGCTCGTCCCGACTCCGTCGCCCGCTTCTTCGCTCATGCTGCTGTCCCCCGTTCCCGCGCAGCGGGCGAGCGGGGCGCCGACGGCGCCGCCCCGAGGCGGTCTCGCCCCGCGTGTTCGGATCCGGGGCCAGGCTATCGGGGCGCGGTCCGGGGTTCAATCCGCGGGCCGAGCGGCGCGTCGCCGCCCGGACGGGCGGCTCAGCGGGCGGGGAACCAGATCTCCAGCTCCCGGGCCGCCGACTCGGGCGAGTCCGAACCGTGGACGATGTTGAGGATCACGCCCGCGTCCCAGTCCCGGCCGAAGTCCCCGCGGATCGTCCCGGCGGCGGCGAGGGTCGGGTCGGTCGCCCCGGCCAGCTGCCGGAAGCCCTCGATCACCCGGTTGCCCGCGACGCGCATGGCCACCACGGGGCCGGACTGCATGAACTCCACGAGCGGCTCGAAGAAGGGCTTGCCCTCGTGCTCGGCGTAGTGGCGGGCCAGCAGCGCCCGATCCGCCTGCACGAGGCGGATGTCGACGAGCGAGTAGCCCTTCCGCTCGATGCGGGCGAGCACCTCGCCGGTCAGATTGCGCTCCACGCCGTCGGGCTTGACGAGGACGAGGGTCTCTTCCATGGCTGCCATGCTGGCTCCTTCCGGATTCGGTTCGTTCGGCGCTCCGGCCGTCTCATGCGGGGTCCGGGACGTCCCCGCCGTCCGCGAGGGCGCGCTCGTACTCGGCGATCGTCCGGGCCCGCTCCGCCTCGATTCTGCCGCCCCGGACCATGCAGTAGGCCCAGGTCGCCAGGAAGACGCCCCCCACGAAGAACATGGCCCCGTGCACCAGCCCGCTCAGGGTGATGATCGCGTGGGTGGCCCACCCCATGCGGATCCCCCACGGGAAGCGCAGCGCCCAGATGTTCGCGAGCATGAGGGCGAGCAGCGCCCCGCCGGCTCCGAAGGCGACCGCCGGCGGCAGCGCCCGCAGCCCGGACAGGGCGAGCGTGCACAGGAACACCACGATCAGCTCGAAGCCGAGGATGATGACCCCGAGCGTCTCGCGCAGCGTGCGCACCCGGCGCCGCCGCTCCCCTCGCGGCTGCGGCTCGCGGCCCCCGGGACGCTCAGTCATGCCGCCCCTCCGTCTCGCGCATGATCCGCACGGCCTCACCGATGACGGTGATCGAGCCGGTCACGAGCACGGCCCCGCCGCCTGCGGCGAGGAGGCGGGCGTGCTCCAGCCCCTCGTCGACCCGATCGAAGGCGGCCGGCTCCCGGCCCGTCCACTCCGCGATGCGCCCGGCCAGCTCGAAGGCGTCCACGGCGCGCGGCGAATCGGAGGCGACGGCCACGAACTCGGCGGCCACCGGGTCCAGGGCCCGCACGACGCCCTCGGCGTCCTTGTCGTCCAGGACCCCCAGCACGACCACGAGCCGCTCGTGCGCCACCGCCCCGCCGATCGAGGCGGCCAGGGCGGCCGCGCCGTGGGGGTTGTGGGCCGCGTCCACGAGCACCGGGGGCGTGCGTCCGATGCGCTGCAGACGGCCGGGCGAACGGGCCCGGAGCAGACCCTGGGCCACCAGCTGCGGCGACAGCGGCTCGCCGCCCAGGAACGCCTCGACCGTCGCGACCGCGAGGGCCGCGTTCTCGCCCTGGTGCTCGCCGCGCAGCGGCAGCAGCAGTTCCTCGTACCGGGCCCGGGGGGTCCGGATCGTCAGCAGGCGGCTCGCGCCCTCCGGCTCGTTGCGCTCCAGCACGACGTCGCGACCGACCAGTTCCAGCGGCGCCTCCTGCAGGCGGGCGGCCCGCTCCAGCTCCGCCAGCGCCTCGGGGGGCTGGGCGGCGCTGACGACGCGGGCGGCGGGCTTGACGATGCCGGCCTTGGTGCGGGCGATCTCGGCGATCGTGCCGCCGAGCCGGGCCATGTGGTCGAGCGCGACGGGGGTGAAGACCGCGACCGCGCCGTCCGCGACGTTCGTCGAGTCCCACTCGCCCCCGATGCCGGCCTCCAGCACGACGACGTCGACGGGCGCGTCGGCGAAGCAGGCGAAGGCGAGCACCGTGAGCGCCTCGAAGAAGGTCAGCCGCGGCTCGCCCGCCTCGGCCAGCTCCCGGTCCACGATCTCCAGGAGGGGGGCGATCTCGTCCCAGTTCGCCGCCAGCCGCTCGTCCGAGACGGGCTCCCCGTCGATCTCGATCCGCTCGGCCAGCCGCTCCACGTGCGGGCTCGTGAACACCCCCGTGCGCAGGCCCGCCGCCTGCAGCAGGGCGCCCGTGATGCGCGCGGTGGAACTCTTGCCGTTGGTGCCCGCGATGTGGATCACGGGGGCCGCCCGGTGCACCTCGCCGAGCAGCTCCACGGCCCGTCGGGTGGCGTGCAGGCGCGGCTCGGGCAGCCCCTCGCCCGTGCGCTCCATGAGCTCGTCGAACACCCGATCCGCCTCGGCGAGCCAGTCGGTGTCCGCCAGCAGCGCCCGTTCGGCGGCCTCCCGCTCGCTCAGCGGCTCCCCCGCCTCCGGGCCCCCGCCGGCCTCGTCCGGCTCCCGCCGCTCCGGCCGTCCGTCCCGGCTCATGCGCCCGCCTCCGCGTCCTCGCGCTCCAGTTCGATGCGCAGCGCCCGGTAGGAGTGGGGGGCGGCCGGCTCGCCCGCGGGCTCGCCGCCGGAGACGAGCAGGCTCGTGGCGAGGGTCTCGGCGGCGATGACCTCCCGGTGCGCCCGGATGGCCTCCGCCCCGGCGTCGTCGCTGTGCAGGCGCAGGCGGATGCGGTCGCTCATCTCCAGCCCGGCCACCTTGCGGGCGTCCTGCACGGCCCGCACGACGTCGCGCGCCAGGCCCTCGGCCGCCAGCTCCTCGCTCACGCGGGTGTCCAGCGCGAGCACGCCGCCGTCGGGCAGCAGGGCCACGGCCCGCGGCCCGCCGGCCCCCCCGCACTCCAGGCGCAGCTCGTACTCGCCGGGCTGCAGCTGGAGGCCGCCGGCCGTCACCGCGCCGTCGCGCTCCTCCCACTCGCCGGCCTTCGCCGCCCGGATCGCCTGCTGGACGAGCCGGCCCAGGCGCGGGCCCGCGACCCGCGCGTTCACCTGCAGCACCCGGCGGATGCCATACTCGGCGACCGCGCCCTCGTCCAGCCGGGCGAACTCGACCGACTTGACGTTGAGCTCGTCCCGCAGGATCGGGGCGAAGCGCTCCAGCCGGCCGGGGTTCGCGCTCACGATGCGCAGCGAGGCCAGCGGCAGGCGCACGCGCAGGCCGTGCGCCTTGCGCAGGGCCAGCACGGCCGAGGTGATCTCGCGCACCTCGTCCATGGCCGCCACCAGCTCTTCGTCCCGGGGGAACTCCTCGGGGTCCGGCCAGTCCTGCAGGTGCACGCTGCGGCCGCCCGTCAGCCCCCGCCACACCGCCTCGCTCACGAGCGGGGCCAGCGGAGCCGCCAGTCTGGCGAGGGTCTCCAGCACCGTGAACAGGGTGTCGAAGGCTTCCTCGCCGCCGCCCGCGGCGTCCACGCCGCGCCAGAAGCGGTCCCGGCTCCGACGCACGTACCAGTTCGTGAGCACCTCGGCGAAGTCGCGCAGGCGGGCGGCCGCCGTGGTCGAGTCCAGCGCGTCCAGGTCCTCGCGCATCTGCGCCGCCAGGGTCCCCAGCTTGGCCAGGACGTACCGGTCCAGCTCCTCCGGCGAGTCGCGGCGGCGCCGAGCCCGGTAGCCGGCCCGGCCGCGGTCCCGCGCGCTGTTCGCGTAGCTCGTGAAGAAGTAGTAGGTGGACCACAGGGGCAGCAGGAACTGCCGCACCCCCTCCCGGATGCCCTCCTCGGTCACCACCAGATTGCCGCCGCGCAGCACGGGGCTGGCCATGAGGAACCAGCGCATGGCGTCCGAGCCGTCCCGTTCGAACACCTCCTGCACGTCCGGGTAGTTGCGCAGGCTCTTGGACATCTTGCGCCCGTCGTTGCCGAGCACGATGCCGTGCGAGAGCACGTTGCGGTAGGCGGGCCGGCCGAACAGCGCGGTGGACAGCACGTGCATGACGTAGAACCAGCCGCGGGTCTGCCCGATGTACTCGACGATGAAGTCGGCCGGGGCGTGGGCGTCGAACCACTCCTTGTTCTCGAAGGGGTAGTGCACCTGGGCGTAGGGCATGGAGCCGGAGTCGAACCACACGTCCAGCACGTCCTCGATGCGGCGCATGGTGGAGCGGCCCGTCGGGTCGTCGGGGTTCGGCCGCGTCAGCTCGTCGATCGCCGGCCGGTGCAGATCCGTCGGCCGCACCCCGAAGTCCCGCTCCAGCTCGTCGAGCGAGCCGTACACGTCCACCCGCGGATAGGCGGGGTCGTCGCTCTTCCACACCGGGATGGGGCTGCCCCAGTAGCGGTTTCGGCTGATCGACCAGTCCCGGGCCCCGGACAGCCAGGCGCCGAACTGACCGTGCTTGACGTTCTCGGGCACCCAGCGGATCGACTCGTTGAGCCGGACCGCCTCGTCCCGCAGCTCGGTCACGCGTACGAACCAGCTGGAGACGGCCTTGTAGATGAGGGGCGTCCGGCAGCGCCAGCAGTGCGGGTAGCTGTGCTCGTAGCTGGCCTGGCGGAACAGGCGGCCGCGGGCCCGGATGCGCTGCGTGATCGGCTTGTTCGCGTCGAACACCCGCATGCCGGCGAACTCGCCGAAGGCGGGCAGGAAGCGGCCGCCCTCGTCGACCGAGAGGATCGTGGGGATGCCGGCCGCATCGCAGACCTCCTTGTCCTCCTCGCCGTAGGCGGGCGCCTGGTGGACGAGGCCCGTGCCGTCCGCGGTCGTCACGTAGTCGGCCGTCAGGATGCGCCAGGCCCGCTCGGTCCCCCAGCTGGAGGCGTCGGCGAGGAAGTCGAAGAGCGGCTCGTAGGCGAGCCCGGCCAGCTCGGCGCCGCGCAGGCTGCGGCTCGCCGCCGCCCGGGCCGCCGCAGCGTCCCGGTAGCCGAGCTCCCGCAGATGCGCCTCGAGCCGTTCGGCGGCCAGCAGATAGCTCGCCTCCCCCGGCGCCGCGCCGTCCCCCCCGCCGCCGGGACCGGCCGGCACCACGAGGTACTCGACCTCGGGCCCGACCGCGAGGGCCAGATTCGTCGGCAGGGTCCAGGGGGTGGTGGTCCAGGCCAGCGCCCGGACGCCGGCCAAGCCCAGCTCCTCGGCCCGCTCGCCGCGCAGCGGGAAGGACGCGGTGACCGTCTGGTCCTGCCGCATCTGGTAGACGTCGTCGTCCATGCGCAGCTCGTGGTTGCTGAGCGGGGTCTCGTCGTTCCAGCAGTAGGGCAGCACGCGGAAGCCCTCGTAGGCCAGGCCCTTCTCGTAGAGCTGCTTGAAGGCCCAGATCACGGACTCCATGTAGTCGATGTCGAGGGTCTTGTAGCCGTTCTCGAAGTCGACCCAGCGCGCCTGCCTGGTCACGTAGTCCCGCCACTCGTCCATGTAGCGCAGCACGGAGGAGCGGGCGGCCTCGTTGAAGGTCGCCACGCCCATCCGCTCGATCTCCTCCTTGGCGGTGATGCCCAGCTGCCGCATGGCCTCCAGCTCGGCGGGCAGGCCGTGGGTGTCCCAGCCGAAGACGCGACCGACCTGGCGGCCGCGCATGGTGAAGTAGCGGGGGAAGAGGTCCTTGGCGTAGCCGGTGAGCAGGTGGCCGTAGTGGGGCAGGCCGTTCGCGAAGGGGGGGCCGTCGTAGAAGACCCACTCGGGGGCTGCGGCCCGCTGTTCCAGGGAGGCGCGGAAGGTGTCGTCCTCCCGCCAGTAGGCCAGCACCTCCTCCTCGATCGCGGGGAAGGAGGGCGAGGCCGGGGGACGGGCCGCAGCGGGGCCGAAGGCGGCCCGCGGGTACACGGCGGAGTGCTCCTCGGCGCGGTCGGCTTCGGGCGCGGGCGGCGTGGCGGTGGTCATCTCGGGAGGCTCCTGCGGGAGGTGTGTTCGTTTCGCCGGGGACGCGCCGGGGGCGCGCGGTACCACCCCGATTGCCCGGCCGGCCCGCTCGGGCGCGGCGCGAACCTCTCGTTCGCCGGCTGTGACGGGCCGGACCCGTCCGGATCTACTGGGCGGCGGTCGGACCGTCGCCGTTCTGCCGGAGACTCCCCGGTGATGGCCGGATCTGCGTCGTGCTCGCGACAGTCTACGCGACCGGGCCCGGGCGTGCGGGCCTCGGGCGCGGTCCGGTCCCTCAGGGTCCCGGGCGGGAGCGCCCGGGACCCTCCGCGCGGGCGGGCGCCAGGCGCGGCACCCACCAGGCCGACCATGCCGCCCCGACGCCCAGCAGCGCCGCGAGCGCGGCGCCCGCAGCGGGCAGCGAGGCGATCGTCAGCAGCAGCGCGACGACCCCGGGGCCGGTGACGACGCCGAGGCCCGTGATGCTGTTCCACAGCCCCAGGTACCGGGCCCGGCCGGTCCGGGGCGTCAGATCGGCCGCGAGGGTCTTGTTGATGCCCGCGCTGACCGTGTTGCCGCAGGACATGAGCACGACCACGGCGGCCAGTGCGAGCGGTTCGCGCATGAGCGGCAGCAGCGCGAAGCCGCTGGCGAAGCCGAGCAGGGGGACGACGATCGCCGCGACCCGGCCGAAGCGCTCCATGAGGCGGGCCCCGAGCGCGAAGAAGGCGATCTCGATGACGGCCTGGACCGCGAACAGGGCGCTGACGGCCGTCGCGTCCATCCCGATCGCGTGCGCGCACAGCACGACGAGCACCCCGCGCGTGGAGCGCGCCAGTTCGAGGCTCGCGACACCGGCCGAGACGAGCAGCATGGGGCGCATGCGGAACGCCGGCGCGGGCGGCCCGCCCGCCGCCGGCTGCGCCCCGGGAGCCGGTTCAGGGCCCGCTGCGGGAGCCGGGCGGGGGACGAAGCGCAGCACGAGCGCGGCGGCGATCAGGCAGGCGAGCGCCTCGACCGCGATCGCGGCGGCCGTGCCGGCGAGGGCGAGCACCGCCGTGCCCGCGAGCGGGCCGATCACGCGGCCGAGCCGCTGCATGCCGCCGAAGAGGTTCATGGCGTACGGACGCACCCGGGCCGGGACCTCGTCGGCCAAAAAGCCCTGCCTGCCGAGGTCCCACACGACCGCGCCGGCCGCCATCGCCGGCACCGAGGCGAGGAACACGGGCAGCGGCGCGAGCCGCACGGCGGCGGCCCAGCAGGCGGCGTCGCCGAGGAGGACGAGCAGGGCGCCGCCGACAAGCGCCCGCCGTTCCCCGATCCGGGCGACGAGCAGGCCCGCGGGCAGGGGCGCCAGGACCGCGAGCGCCCCGGCCGCGGTCAGCAGCGCCGCCGTCCCCGCCCCGCCGAGACCGAGATCCAGGGCGAGCAGCGGCAGCACGGGCGCGAGCGCCGCGACGCCGGCCGCGAACAGCGCGGTCGGCAGATAGATCGGCAGCCAGAGGCGGCGCACCGTCGCCCGCCCGAGCCCCTCCTCGTCCCTCGCCAACGCGTTCGCCTCCCGGAGCCCGGATTCAGCCGGCCGGCGCCGGCCGGTCGCTCAGCCCCGTCGTGCCGTCGCGCCGCTCGCCCCGGCCCAGCAGCGAGGCCGGCCGCACCGCCCCGCGGCCGAAGCGCTCCACGGCCAGGTCCACGGCCCGCTCGGCGCGCGCCCACTCCCCCTCGTCGCCCTCCTCCCAGAGGGACAGCGCCGTCGCCTCGCCCGGGGCGGCCAGCTGCTCGGCCCGCAGCCCGATGAGGCGCGCGGCCCGGCCGGGCTCGTGCGCTTCGGCCAGCAGCTCGCGGGCGGTGCGGAACAGCACGATGCCCGCGTCCGAGGGCTCGGCGAGGGTGCGGGAGCGGGTGAGGGTCGTGAAGTCCGACCAGCGCAGCTTGATGCCCACCGTGCGGGCCGTGAGCTGCGCCCGGCGCAGCCGGGCGGCCACCGCGTCGGCCTGGGCGCGCAGCTCCCGCTCCAGAGCGGCCCGGTCGGGCTCGTCGACCGAGAAGGTCTGCTCGTGACTGATCGACTTCTCCCGCCGCTCCGGCTCCACCCGACGCGGATCGCGTCCCCAGGCGAGATCGTGCAGATGCTCGCCCTGCGCCCGCCCCAGCAGCCGCACGAGCGAGCTCCGAGGCGTGTGCGCGAGCTGCGCGACGGTGCGGATGCCCCGGGCGTGCAGGCGCTCCTCGGTCGCCCCGCCCACGCCCCACAGCGCGCCGACCGGCAGCTCGTGCAGGAAGGGGACCGTCTGCTCCGCCGGCACGACGAGCAGGCCGTCGGGCTTGCAGGCGGAGGAGGCGAGCTTGGCCACGAACTTGACGGCGGCCGCGCCGACCGAGCAGCTCAGCCGCGTCTCGGCGAGCACGCGGCGTCGGACCAGGCGGGCGATCTCCAGCGGGGAGCCGAAGAGGCGGCGGGCGCCGGCCACGTCGAGGAAGGCCTCGTCGATGGACAGCGGCTCGACCAGGGGCGTGATGCTGCGGAAGATCTCCATGACCCGTCGCGAGGCGGCCCGGTACTTGGCCATCTCCCCGGGCAGCACGGTCGCCTGCGGGCACAGCTGCAGGGCCCGGGCCATGGGCATGGCGCTGCGCACCCCGAAGCGCCGCGCCTCGTAGCTCGCGCTGGCGACCACGCTGCGGCCCGAGGCGCCGCCGACGACGACCGGCCTCCCGCGAAGCTCGGGGCGCTCCAGCAGTTCCACGGCCACGAAGAAGGCGTCCATGTCGACGTGCAGGATCGTCGCCGTCGCATCGTCCCCGCCGACGAGCCCGGCGCGTCGCGCACCGACGTCCTTCCGCGTCACGCGGCCATCCTAGGCCTCCGGCGGCGCCTGCCCGTCCGCGTGCCAGGCGCGGCCCGCCGCGCTGGGGATCCGGGTGTTGCCCGGGCCCCGGTCCAGCCAACCGGCGCGTTCGGTGCGCCGCAGGGAGCCGGCCGGGTCGGCGGGCGCCCGCCAGCCCATCCGCTCGTAGGCGGTCTCGAAGTGGCCGGGGTCGGCCGAGACGCCGTCGTATTCCAGCGCCAGGGCGATCACGAGGTTGCGCTGGTCGTTGTTGCGCAGGACGCGGTCGCCCGCGAAGCGTTCGATCGTCCCCTTCCTGGCCGCCGTGCGGGTTCGCCGGGGCCGCGGCGGCGTCGCCGCCCCGCGCCGACGCTTCTTACGGCCCCCCGCCGGCGCGGGCGGGCC
>JAUNLB010000088.1:0-599 GCA_030532485.1 Pseudoclavibacter sp. | reverse complement strand
GCTCCGCCCGGACTTCTCGCCCCGCCCGGACTTCTCGGGCCGCCCGCCCGCGGGCTTCGCGGCCCGCCCCGGCTTTCCGGAGTCTCCGGACTCCGCCGGGCTCCCGTCCTTCTGGGGGCGTCCGGATCCGGCGGGCTTCGCGCCCTTCCCCGAGGTTCCGGTCCGCGGGACCTCGGCGGTCTTCGCCTCCTTCGCGGCCTTCCCCGCCTTCCGAGCCGACTTGCGCGCGGTCCGTGCGGAGGCGGCCGCGGACTCGGCGCTCCCGGCCGCCTCCCGTTCGGCGCGCTCCGCCTTCCGGAGCGGCTCGCGCAGCCGCGGCTGCGCCTTCTCGCGCGCTTTCCGCGCCGCCCGCTTCGCGGTCTTCGCGGCGCGCCCGGCCCCCTCCGCGTGCTTCTGCGCCTTCCGCTCGTGCTTCGCCGCCTTGCGCGCGTGCCGCTCGGCCTTCTCCGCCGCCTCCCGCGCCTTCTCGATCGCCTTGGCCATCTCCTCCTGCCTCCTCCGACTCCTCGGCCGCTCGTCCTCGCCCGTCAGGACCGGCAGGGCGGCCGCCGCGGCGGCGTGCTGCGCCGCCCGCTTCCGCGTGATCCGATCCGACTCCG
>JAUNLB010000087.1 GCA_030532485.1 Pseudoclavibacter sp. | reverse complement strand
CCTGGACGAGCGGTTCCGCACCCCCGAGGCGAGCCTGCCGAGCCTGTACCGGCTCCTGGGCGCCCCGGCCGAGATCGGCCTTCCGGCGAACGTCGCCCTGCTGCCGCTGCCGCTGGCCGAGCCCTTCGACCCCGCCGCGCTGTGCCGGCCGGCTGCCGCCGGACGGGCCCTGCCGATCGGCCGGCACCGCTACACCCGCCGCGGCGAGGGGGACGAGGCGCTGCTGCTGGACGGCGAGGTGCTGCGCCGCTGCGACGCGGATCTGGCGGCCACCGGCTGGGCGCGCGGCTACCTCGACAACCGCGGCGCGGCCGAACGCTTCCGCGCGCTGGCCCGGCCCCTCGCCCTGGCCCGCGGGCTCGCGCCGGGGCTGGCCGAGGCCGGCTGCGCGCCCCATCTCGTCGCAGGGGCCTCCGCCGCCGCCCCGCTCGCGCTCGAGCTGGCGTTGCTGCTCGGCGCCCGCCGCGCCGTGCTGCTCTCGCCCGTCTTCCGGGACCGGCGGCTGCACGAGCGCCTGCTGGCCCGCGTCGCCGCCTCGCCGCTCGCCGTCGAGGTGTACGCGGGCTCCGAGGAGCGCGCGGGTCCCGGCGGCGGGCCGGACGACGCGGAGCGCTGCCTGCTGACCCGGGCGGCCGCCTTCGCCGCGCGGCTGCGCGAGGCAGGCGGCCGCGCCCGATTCCACGAGTTCCCCGGCGGCCACGACCTGCCCGCCTGGCGCTCCGCGCTGCTGGGCGCCCTGCGCGAGGCCGCTGCGCCGGCCCGGAGGGACGAGGCACCCGAATGAACCGAACGAAAGGACCGTGCATGGACCGCTCCCCGACCACCCGCCCCGCAGGGGGCGAGACCCCCGGCGCCCGGGGCCGGCGCCGTCTGCCCACCCGCGTGCTGCTGGCCTGCGCGGCGATCGGCGCGGCCGGCGGGCTCATCGTGGCCCCGGTCACGCTGTTCTCCTCCACCGGCCCGGCCCTGGCCATGCCGCTCCTGTTCGCAGTGCTCGCGATGGTGAAGCTGCTGCCGGGCACCCTCGCCCAGGGCATCCTGCGCCGCGGCGGGGTGGCCCTGCTCGCGGGCATGATCGTGGGGCTCGTGAACATCCCCTTCAGCGCGCACGGACCCATGGTGTTCGTCTCCCTCGCGGGCATCGGGCTGCTGCAGGAGATCGTGCCCGCCCTCGGCCTCTACCGCCGCTTCGGGAGCTGGACGCTGCTGGCCTCGAATCTGCTCGCGGGGGCCGTGTCCGCCTGGCTCGGCTGGCGCCTGTTCGCCGCCGACGGCATCCACGGCGCCGTGGCGATCGGCTACTGGGCGTGCGCCGCCGCGTCGATCGTCGCCGTGACCCTCCTGGGGCTCGCGATCGCCTCGCGCGTGCGTCGCAGCGGCGTGGCGGGCCTGGACGAGGAGGAGGACCCGGACCGGGAGGAGGCCGCCTGAGTCACCGCCCGCCGGGCAGCAGGCCGGAGGCGATCGCGGCGGCGGCGGTGCCGAGCACGAACGCGGCGAGATAGGCGGTATCGGCCCGGCGCCAGGGCGTGAAGCGCCGCCAGGTGCGCCGCTCGTACAGGCCGAAGCCGCGCGACTCGATCGCGAGGCTCATCCGCTCGGCGTGCCGCAGCGCGTCCACGAGCAGCGCGACCGCGCCGTGCATCTCCCGCGCCAGCGCGGCGGCCGGCCCCCGCCTGCCGCCGCCGCGCACGCGCTGGGCGTCCCGGATGATGCGCCGCTGGGCGGCGAGCCGGGCCGGGTAGCCGGTCGCCGCGTAGGCCGTGTAGCCGATCCGGTAGGGCAGACGGGCGTTCTGCATGAGCGCGTCGCTCAGCTGGGTGCGGCTCGTCCCAGCCCCGCCCAGCAGGGAGAGCAAGGCGATCGCCGCGATCCGGCCGGCCGTCTCGGCCCCCGACAGGACCCCCGAGAGGGCGACCGGGCCGAAGACGCCGGGCAGCAGCACGACCCCGTCCGTCCAGCTGCCGTTCGCCGCCCGGGCCGGATCCAGCCACAGGGCGAACAGCAGCGAGAGCACCGCGATCCCGAGCGGGATCCCGAGGAGCGCGAGCGCGACGCGGCCGATCGGCGGACGCAGCCCGCTCAGCAGCAGCACCGCCGCGGCCGCCCCGCAGCCGATGCTGACGGCGGGCCGTTCGCTCAGGAACACCCAGGCGATCGCGGGCATGACGGCCGCGAGCTTCGCGAGGGGGTTGCGCCGTCGCAGCCAGGGCTCGCGCCCGCTCCGGCTCACGCGCCCCTCCCCGGCCGCAGCCGCTCCAGCTCCCGCAACCGCCGCAGGCCCCGCAGGGACGATCCCTCCGGCAGGCCGCGGGCCGCCTCGCACAGCGGCGGCAGGCGCAGCCCCGCCTCCGGCAGGGCCTGCGAGGCGAACACCTCCCCGGCGGTGCCGGCGGCCGTCACCGCGCCGTCCCGCAGCACCGCGACGTGGCTCGCGTGCTCGGCGACCAGCTGCAGGTCGTGGGTGACCACGAGCACCGTGACGCCGTCCCGGTGCAGGCGCACGAGCAGCTGCGCCATGGCGGCCGCCCCTTCGGCGTCCTGGCCGAAGGTGGGCTCGTCGAAGGCGATGACCCGGTGCCCACCCATGAGCGCGGTCGCGACCGAGAGCCGGCGCTGCTGCCCGCCGGAGAGCGTCGAGGGGTGCCGCTCGGCCGCCTCGGCCAGCCGGAACCGCTCCAGCAGCTCCGCGCAGCGCTCCTCGCGCCCGGCGGCGTCGAGGGCCGGGTCGGCGCCGCCGAGCAGCTCCTCCCGCACGCTCGTCTCCACGAACTGGTGCTCGGGGTTCTGGAAGACCAGGCCGACGGGGGCCGGCCCGCGGCGCCGGACGCGGCGGCCGTGGACCAGGACCTCGCCCGCCTCCGGCCGGATCAGGCCGGCGATCGCGTGCAGCAGGGTGCTCTTGCCCGCGCCGTTGACGCCCACCAGGGCGGTGAAGGAGCCGGCGGGGGCCGTCAGCCCGACGTCCCGCAGCACGGTGCGCCTGCGCCGTCGCGGTCCGCGGCGCACCGTGAGGCCGCGCACGAGGACCGCCGGCGGCGCCCCCGCCGGCCCGGCCGGCTCTGCGACTCCGGCCGCCCCGCTCGCCCCGGTCCGCTCGGCCCCCTCGGCCGCTCCGGCCGACCGCTCCGTCCGGCTCGGCGCCGCCGGCTCGGGGCGCAGGCCCGCGGCGTGCAGCGCCGCCAGATCGGCCGCGAGCTCCTGCGGGTGCAGCGGCGCACGCTCCGGCAGCCGGGCGGCCGCGGCGCAGCCGGCGAGGGCGCGCCGCATCCGCACCCCGGTCGGCAGCCACACCCCGGCCGCGGCGAGCTCCTCGGCGTGCCGGGAGAGCACCTCGCGCGCGGGCCCCTGGGCGAGCAGCCGCCCGCGCCCGTCGAGGGCGACGACGCGGTCCACGAAGCCGAGCGCGTCGTCCACGTTGTGCTCGATCAGCACGACGGCCCGGTCCTGCGCGCCCGGAGCCTGCGCCAGCACCCGGTACAGCTCCGCCCGGGAGACGGGGTCCAGGTTCGCGGTCGGCTCGTCCAGCACGAGCAGGCGCGGCTCGGCGGCGATCGCGACGCGCTGCCGCTGGCCGCCGGAGAGCGTGCGCGGATCCGCGTCCCGGTACTCGCGCAGCCGCATCGCGTCCAGGGCCCGCTCGGCGGCCGCCTCGATCCGCCGGGCCGGCAGCAGGCGGTTCTCGCCGGCGAAGCAGAGCTCGTCGAAGACGGTCTCGGTGAACAGCTGCGCGTCCGGGTCCTGGAACACGATCGCGACCGTCTCCCGCAGCCGCACCGCGGGCATGGCGGGCAGCGGCACCCCGTCGATGCACAGCTCCCCGCGCACCCGGGCCGGCCGCACCTCCGGCACGAGCCCGGTCAGAGCCAGGGCGAGGGTGGACTTGCCGCAGCCGCTCGGGCCGAGCAGCAGCGTTCGGGAGCCCGGCGGGGCGCTCCAGCTGGCGCCGTCGGGCCTCCACTGCCGGGCGCGCGGGTAGCGCACGGCGAGCTTGTGGCAGCGCACGCCGGGCGCGGTCGTCGTGGTCGGGGCGGACACGACGACTATGGTAAGGCTCGCCTGAACTGTTCACCGCCGCGGGTCGCGCACCGCCCCGCGACGACGAGAAGGAGGAGGGAACACGGAATGGCAGCGAGCGGGCATCCGCAGGAACGGCCCGTCCGTTCGATGACGAACGGACCCGGGACCGGGCGCATGCGGGGGCGGCCCGCCCCGCCCGACGACGAACAGCCCGGAGCGACGGTGATCCGACACACGCAGGGGCGCCCGGTGCCGGTGCGCACCCGGGACGGCAGACTGCTGTTCAGCATGGTCCTGGACGGGCCGGCCGATGCGGCCGCGACGGTGGTGTTCGAGGCGGGGGCGGCGGCGAGCCGTTCGACGTGGTCGCTCGTGCAGACGCGGACGGCGGCCTTCGCCCGGGCCGTCGTCTACGACCGTGCGGGGCTCGGCCGCTCCCCCGCGGATCCCGTCGGACGGAGCCTCGACCGCATGGCCGACGATCTCTGCGATGTGCTCGACCGCTCCGGGACCGGGCCCTTCGTCCTCGTCGGACACTCCGCAGGAGGGCCGATCGTGCGGCTCGCGGCCTCCCGGCGGCTGGACCGGGTGGCGGGCCTGGTCCTGGTCGACCCGAGCGACGAGGCCGCCAGGGCGCTGCTCGGCCCCGGGTTCCGGGCCGCGGAGCGGCTCGCGGTGGTGCTGGGCCGCGTGCTGGCGGGGCTCGGGCTGCTGCGTCCCCTCTTCGGCTGGATGGTGGCGGCGATGCCCGCGGCCGATGTGCGCGAGGACCTGGAACGCGAGGGGTTCACGACCCGGGTGGCGCGCACGCAGGCCGCGCAGACCCGCACCTTCCTGGACGAGCTCGCCGCGTGGCGCGCGGCGCCGCCGCAGCTGGGCGATGTGCCGCTCACCGTCGTCTCCGGGGCGCGCCCGGGGAACGGGATGAGCCGCCGCCTGCGCGCGGAGGCGAACGCCGCCCACGCCGCTCGGGCCGCGGCCGGCCCGGCGGGACGGCACGTGCTCGCCCGCCGTTCCGCCCACGACGTGCCGATCACCGAGCCCGGACTCGTCGCCGAGGAGATCCGCCGTCTGGTGGCCGGAGCCGCCCGGGCCGGGGGCGTCGGCGCGGCACGGGCGGCGACGGGCGGAGCTCCCGGAGCCCCGCCGCCCGGAAGCCGGTCGTGACGAACAGGTGTCCGGCAGTTCCCGGCAAAGCTGTTCAGCGCTTCCCTGCGGGGCTGATACTCTCCGAAGGAAATTCATGGACGGCCCGGACGAGGACGGAGAGCGCGATGACGACGAGCGGTACCGCACCGGGAAGCGGAGACGACGGAGGGGCCCGCGGGGACGTCTACTCGGCGGACTGCCCGTGCCGGGAGCTGCTGGAGGTGGTCGCCAACAAGTGGTCGGCGCTCGCGATCGGCGCCCTCGCGGAAGGGACGCTGCGCTTCGGAGAGCTGCAGCGGCGCCTGCGGGGGATCTCGCCGAAGGTGCTGACCGCGACCCTTCGCCGGCTCGAGGCCTTCGGCCTCGTGGACCGCGAGGTGGTCCCCGCCGTCCCGCTGCACGTGGAGTACTCGCTGAGCGAGGCGGGACGCAGCGCGGTCCGCCCGGTGTTCATGCTGCGCGAGTGGGCCGAGTCCCGCTACGCGCTGGCCCGGGCGCACGCCGACCGCGCCGGGCGCACCGACCCCCCGCAGGAGAACCCCCGAAAAACTATCTAAAAGATAGTAGAGGGCCTTGCGGGGAACCGCTCCCCTCCGGTTACGGTAACCGAGGCGCCGGCCCCGGCGCCGGACGACACCACCGGAAGGAGCCCTCCCATGACCGCCGCACCCCGGAACGAGACCGTCCCCGCCGTCGTCTCCCGCGCCGGGGGGCCGCTGGACGGCCCCGACAGCCTGGTCGACGCGAGGATCCCCGCCCCCGGCGCGCCGAGGGGCCGCGATCTGCTGGTCGAGGTGCGGGCCGTATCGGTCAACCCCGTCGACGTGAAGGTCCGGGCCTCCGACAATCGGGACGGCACGGACCGGATCCTCGGCTGGGACGCCTCCGGCACCGTGCTCGCCGTCGGCGAGGACGCGACGCTGTTCCGGCCGGGCGACGAAGTGTTCTACGCCGGCGCGATCGAGCGCCCCGGCTCCTACGCCGCCCGCCAGCTCGTCGACGAGCGCATCGTCGGCCCCAAGCCCTCCTCCCTCACCCACGCTCAGGCGGCGGCGCTGCCGTTGACCGGGATCACGGCCTGGGAGTCCCTGTTCGACAAGCTCCGCCTCGGCGAGGAGTCCAGCGGGACGCTGCTGGTGCTGGGCGCCGCGGGCGGCGTGGGCTCCATCCTGATCCAGCTGGCCAAGGCGCTGAGCGACGTCGACGTCCTGGCCACCGCGTCCCGTCCCGAGTCGCGCGAGTGGGTGCGCTCCCTCGGCGCGGACGCCGTGGTCGACCACTCCTCGGACGAGCTCGCCCGACAGATCCTGGAGGCGGCCCCCGGCGGGGTGGACTGGGTCTTCACCCCGCAGAGCAGGGGCCGGATCCCGCTGTTCGCCGAGGTCGTGCGCCCCTTCGGCGAGATCGTCGCGATCGACGACGAGGAGGATCTCGAGCTGCTCGCGCTCAAGGGCAAGGCCCTCTCCTGGCACTGGGAGCTCATGTTCACCCGCCCGAGGTACGGTTACGGGCTCGAGACCCAGCACCGCGCGCTGACCCGCATCGCCGAACTGGTCGACGCCGGGCGCGTCCGCACCACCGCCACGACGACGCTCGGGCCGATCGGCGCCGAAGCGCTGCGCGAGGCCCACCGGATCGTCGAGACCGGCCACGCCGTGGGGAAGGTCGTGGTCGCGAACGAGGCGTGAACCCGGGCTCCGCCCTCCACCGCCCGGGCGGGCTACGCCGGGGCGCGCCCGAGCACGGCGAGGGACTGGCGGGCGATCTCCAGCTCCTCGTCGGTGGGCACCACGAGCACCGCCACCCGGGAGCCGTCCGCGGAGACGCGCCGCGCCCGGCGGGACGGCTCCCGGTTGCGCTCCGCATCCAGCTCGATACCGAGCCACTCCATGCCCGCGAGCGCCTCGGCCCGGATCAGGGGCGAGTTCTCGCCCACCCCCGCGGTCCACACGATCGCATCCGCCCCGCCCAGCAGCACCAGATAGGCCCCGATGTAGTGCCGCAGCCGGTGCACGTACACGTCCAGGGCCGTGCGCGCCGCCTCGTCCCCCGCCTCGGCGGCCGCCGTCACGTCCCGCACGTCCCCGGAGCCGGCCATGCCGCGCAGGCCGCTGCGGCGGTTGAGGAAGTCCACCAGCTCCGGCAGATCCATGCCCGCGTGCTCGTGCAGGTGGGCCAGCACCGCCGGGTCGATGTCGCCCGAGCGGCTGCCCATCACGAGCCCCTGCAGGGGGGTCATGCCCATGCTCGTGTCCACCGAGCGGCCCCGGTCGATCGCGCAGGCCGAGGCGCCGTTGCCGATGTGCAGCACCACCAGCCGCAGCTCCTCCAGCGGCCGGCCCAGGAACTCGGCCGCGGCCCGCGCGACCGAGCGGTGGCTGGTGCCGTGCGCGCCGTACTTGCGCACCCGGTGCCGCTCGGCCACCTCCCGGTCGATCGCGTACAGCGAGGCCGCGTCCGGCATCGTCGTGTGGAACGCCGTGTCGAACACCGCCACGTGCGGCACCCCGGGGAAGGTCTCGCGCGCCGCGCGGACGCCCTCCAGGTTCGCCGGATTGTGCAGGGGCGCCAGCGGCACGAGGTCCTCGATGTCCCGCTCCACCCGCTCGTCCACCACGACCGCCTCCGAGAAGCGCCGGCCCCCGTGCACGACGCGGTGCCCGACCGCGACGGGCGCCGCCCGGCCGCGCACATCCGGCCCGTGCTCCCGGAAGCTGCGCATCATGGCGCGGAAGGCGGCCGCGTGGTCCGGCACCGGCTCGCTGCGCGAGAAGGAGCCGGCCTCGCACTCGTGGCGCACCTCCCCGACGGGCTCGCCGATCCGCTCGATCAGGCCCGAGGCCAGCGGCGCGCCGGCGGCCATGTCGAGCAGGCGGTACTTGAGCGAGGAGGAGCCCGAGTTGACGACCAGGACGATGCTCATGCGCCCGCCTCCCCCGGCTCGCCCTGCGCCTGGATCGCCGTGATCGCCACGGTGTTGACGATGTCCGGCACGGTCGCCCCGCGGGACAGGTCGTTGATGGGCTTGGCGATGCCCTGCAGCACCGGGCCGATCGCGACCGCCCCCGCCGAGCGCTGCACCGCCTTGTAGGTGTTGTTGCCCGTGTTCAGGTCCGGGAAGACGAACACCGTCGCCCGGCCCGCCACCCGGCTGTCCGGCATCTTCTTGGCCGCGACGGCCGCGTCGCTGGCCGCGTCGTACTGGATGGGCCCCTCCACCGGCAGATCCGGCCGCCGCTGCCGCACGATCGCGGTCGCCTCGCGCACCTTGTCCACATCCGCCCCGGCGCCCGACTCGCCGGTCGAGTAGGACAGCATCGCCACCCGCGGCTCGATCCCGAAGCGCGCCGCCGTCTCGGCCGAGGAGATCGCGATGTCCGCCAGCTGGGAGGCGTCCGGGTCCGGATTGACGGCGCAGTCCCCGTACACGAGCACCCGGTCCGCCAGGGCCATGAGGAAGACGCTGGAGACGATCGAGGTGCCCGGGCTGGTCTTCACGATCTCGAAGCCCGGCTTGATCGTGTGCGCGGTCGTGTGCATGGCCCCGGAGACCATGCCGTCGGCCAGCCCCAGGTGCACCATCATCGTGCCGAAGTAGCTCACGTCCCGCATGCGCTCGCGGGCCTCCTCGACGGTGACGCCCTTGTGCGCCCGGATCCGCGCGTATTCGGCCGCGAAGCGGTCCAGCAGCTCGGGGTCCTCGGTGCTCAGCAGCTGCGCGGCCGACAGCTCGACGCCCAGCGAGGAGGCGCGGGCGCGGATCTCGGCCGCATCTCCCAGGATCGTGATGTCCGCGACCTCCCGGGCCAGGATCGTCCCGGCCGCCTCCAGCACCCGCTCGTCCGCACCCTCCGGCAGCACGATGCGCTTGCGCCCGGCCCGCGCCCGGTCCAGCAGCCGGTACTCGAACAGGAGCGGGGTGATCACATCGGAGGGCGGCACCTCCAGCAGGGCGACGATGTCGTCGCTGGCCACGTGCCGCTCGAAGTTCGCGATGGCGTGGTCGTGCTTGCGGCGGGAGGCGCTGGTGAGGGTGCCGCGGGTCGCGATCGCGCGCTGGGCGGTGCGGAAGGTGCCGTAGCGGGTGCGGATCATGGGCGGCGTCGCGGGCAGGCCGGACATGAGCCGCTCGATGGCCGGCGGGAACTCGAAGGGGCCGTTGACGATGATGCCCGCCAGGGAGGGGAAGGTCTCGGCGGTCTGGGCCATCAGGATCGCCACGAGCGTCTCGCTGCGGTCCGAGGGCACGATCACCACCCCGCCCTCGATGAGCCGGTCCAGCACGTGCTCCATCGCCATGGCGGCCACCACGAAGCCCATGACCTCCCGCTGCAGCTGCGCCTGCTCGCCGCGCAGCAGCGTGCCGTCCACGGCCCGCATGAGCTGGCCGAGGCTCGGGGCGGCCAGCAGCGGCGACTCCGGCAGCGCCCACACGGGCACCCCGTGCACGCGGGGGTCGGGCGAGCCCTCCAGAGCCCGACGGACCGCGACCCGGATCTCGGCGAGCGAACCCTCCTCGGCCCGGTTGACGATGACGGCGAGCAGCTCCGCGTGGCTGGCCGCCAGCTCCGGCAGCGTGCTCTCGACCGCCCTGGCGATCCCGCCCGGGGTGCGGGCCTCCAGGGTGTCCGGATCGCGCCCGGTCATGACCAGCAGGATCTTGGCGCCGAGATTCGCGGCGATGCGCGCGTTGTAGTCCAGCTCGGCGGGGTTGCCGACGTCGGTGAAGTCGCTGCCGACGACGACCACGGCGTCGCAGCGGTCGGCGACCCGGCGGTAGCGGGCGAGGATCGTGGACATGGCGCCGTCCGGGTCCTCGTGCACGTCCTCGTAGCTGACCCCGCGGCAGTCGTCGTAGTCCAGGCCGAGCCCGGGGTCGCCGTGCTCGACGAGCAGTTCCAGCACCGGGTCGCGGCTCTCGCCGCCCGCGACGATGGGGCGGAAGACCCCGACGCGGCCGGCGCGCCGACGCAGCGTGTCCAGGATGCCCAGCACCACGGCGGACTTCCCGGAGTGGCCTTCGGAGGAGGTGATGTAGATGCCAGTGCCCACGCGGGCATCGTAACGGCGGCGGATGCACGAGCCCGCGAGGCGCCGGGCGCGCCCCCGGCGCTGCGCCCCGGCCCCCTCGGGACGGCCCCGAGACGAAGCACCGGGCGGCCCTGCGGTACACTGGTCCGCGGCTCCTCGCGCGACGTCATCCAGGCCAACTCCCCCAGGGCAGAAATGCAGCAAGGGTAACCGGGCTCTGGCGGGTGCGCGAGGGGTCCTTTTTCTGGGCTCCTGCGCGTCGGCGCCCCCTCCGCGTCGGCCGCCTTGCGCCCCTCCGCCTCCGGGAGCGCCGCGGCCGTGAGGGTGCCTTCCGCGCACGTGAGGCAAGGTCACAGGCAGAGGCGATTGGCTGGGGGCATGAAGATCGCCATCATCGGCGGGCACGGCCAGATCGGGCTCCGCCTCACCTCGCTGCTTCGGGAGCACGGTCACGAGGTGTACAGCATCATCCGCAATCCGCACCACGCCGCCGAGGTCATCGAACGCGGGGGCGAGCCGAGGCTGCTCGACCTGGAGCACGCGCACCCGGCGGAGCTCTCCATGAGCCTGGCGGGGGCGGACGCCGTGGTCTTCACCGCCGGGGCGGGCCCGGGCTCGGGCGCGGCGCGCAAGCGCACCGTGGACCGCGACGGGGCGATCCTGACGGCGGACGCGGCCGCGATGGCCGGGGTGACGCGCTTCCTCCTGGTCTCCTCCATGGGCACCGGCCGGCCGGAGGCCGCGCAGGACGAGGTGTTCCGCGCCTATCTGCAGGCCAAGGCGGAGGCGGACGCCGTGATCCGCTCCCGGACCGGCCTGGAGTACACGATCGTGCATCCGGGCACCCTCGTCGACGAGCCCGGCACCGGCGCGGTGACCGCGGGGCGCGGCCTGCCGCACGGCCGGATCCCCCGCGAGGACGTGGCCCGGGTCCTGCGGGTGCTGCTGGAGGAGCGGCTCGCCCTGCGCGACGAGTTCGACCTCGTCGGAGGCGACACGGCCATCGAGGCGGCGCTGCGGGCGCTATGATGGTCGACGGCCCGCCCGCGCGCGGCCCTGGAGGATTCGCCTAGTGGCCTATGGCGCACGCTTGGAAAGCGTGTTGGGTGC
>JAUNLB010000086.1:6603-11329 GCA_030532485.1 Pseudoclavibacter sp. | reverse complement strand
CCGATGTGCAGGGCGTAGCCGTGGGAACGGGCCACGATCTCGGCGATCCGCTCCTCGTCCGGGGCCGCGTCGCCGTGCCCGGCGGGCGGCAGCGGGAGGCGCTGCTCGCGTCCGTCGCTGAGCCGGAAGACGGCCTCGACCCCCTCGATCTCGACGGCCTCGACGCCGACGCCCGGCAGGCCCCGCTCACCGCGCTCGCCCGGCAGGCCCCGCTCGCCGCGGGGCCCGGACGGCAGCTCCAGGCCATCGAGGGCGAGGGCGATCTCGAGCCGGAGACCCTCCTCGGCGTCGGCGGAACCGACGGCCGCATCGGGCTCCCGAGCGGCGCGGAGCGCGACGTCCGTGCGGACCACGCGCGGGGCGGGCTCGGCGGAACGGGGCTCGCCCTGTTCGGTCCCGCCCTGTTCGGTCCCGGCGCGCTCGTCCGGATCGGGGGACGGGGCGCCGTGAGGGACGGGGACGGGGGTGGAGGTGGTGGACATGCGTATTCCTTTCGTGTCGTCGTGCAGTTCCACGGAGCGGATGCCCGGTCCGCCGCGAACGCCCCCTTGCGTCCGAGCGGCCCCTGCAACATCCGAACGGAAACTGTAGAACAAATTTTCGACACATTCAAGTCCAAACGGACACTCTGCGTGTCACTTTGGACTAGAAACCCTCCTGATCAGGACTAAGCTCCTCTGCATGGACCACGAGGAGCGCACCCGATTCACCGAGAACCTCACGACCGAGCTGCGCGTCGCCCGCGCCAGGAGCAGGCGCGGGAACGCCGAGATCGCCGAACGCGCCGGCCTGTCCCTGTCCACCGTGAACCGGATGATGAACGGCCACCGAGACCCCAAGCTGCTCCAGTTCCTGGAGCTGTGCGACGCCCTCGACGCCGACCCCCTCGACCTCCTCGGCACCGTCCTCGCTCGAAGCGTGTCTGAGGAAGGCTCTAATATCACTCCGCTGCCGCGCATCGTCTCGAGGCAGCACCACGCCGGGCTCGGCGCGGTTGCCGAGACGAGCTACACCGAGTTGAACGAGGACGACTACACGCCATGAGCTACGACCCCTTCCGGCACGCCGAGCGCGAGGGCATCCGCGTGCTGGCCCACCCCCTGATCGGGGCGAACGGGCTGTGGCTGCCCGCGCGCCGCACGATCCTGCTGCGGCCCGGCATGAGCAGCGCCCTGGAGCGTTCCGTGCTCGCCCACGAGCTCGCCCACGCCGAGCTCGGCCACGTCCATGCCGCCGGGCCCGGCTCCACCCGCCAGGAGCGCGCCGCGGACCGTCTCGCGGCCAGACGGCTGATCGACCCGGCCGCGCTCGCCCGCATCGTCGCGGGCACCGAGGACGCCGGCCGAGCGGCCCTGGAACTCGGCGTGACCCCGCAGCTGCTGCGCCTGTGGCTGGCCGAGCACGGCCCGCTGCTGCCTGCCGCGGCCTGAGCACGCACGGAACACCGGGGCGCCGCTCTTACACTTGCCTCGGACGGTCCGCACCGGGCGGACTCGCAGCTCTGAACTCGCCGGCAAAGACTCCGGCCCCGGACGGCCCGCGCCGAGCGGGCGGAAGGGAGACGCCATGTCCGGACGCGAGGACGCCCGAGACGGCGACCCCCGGGACGGCGACGCCTGGGCGAGAGGGCCCGACGGGACCCGCATGTGGGGCCGCTACGGGGCCGCGGGCCTGCTCGCGACCGATCCGGAGCGGGGCGTGCTGCTGCAGCACCGGGCCGCCTGGAGCCACCACGGCGGCAGCTGGGGCATCCCGGGCGGTGCGCTGCACGCGGACGAGGAGCCGGCCCGCGGCGCCCTGCGGGAGGCGGGCGAGGAGACCGGAACGCCGGACGACGCGCTCGACCCGCTGTTCACGCGGGTGCTCGAGCTGGGGTTCTGGCGGTACACGACCTTCGCGGCCGAGGTGGTGCGCCCCTTCGAGGCGAGCGCCGTCGACTCGGAGACCGCCGGGGTCGCCTGGGTCCAGCCGGAGCGGGTGACGGAGCTGGAGCTGCACCCCGCCTTCGCGGAGTCCTGGCCCGTGCTGCGCGAGCTGCTGGAGGCGGCGCCGCTGCTCGTGGTGGACGCGGCCAACGTCGTCGGCGCCCGCCCCGACGGCTGGTGGCGGGACCGGGCCGCGGCGGCCGGACGGCTGCTCGAGCGGCTCGCCCGGCTGGCCGAACGGGGGATGCCGGCCGAACCGTTCGGCCTGGACGCGCAGGCCGTGTGGCCGCGGCTGCTGGTGGTGCTGGAGGGCGCCGCCCGGCCCGCCGCCGAGGGACCGGGCCGGCCGCGGGAGGGCCTGGCCGCGCGCCGCATGGAGGTGCGCACCGCCCCCGGCTCCGGCGACGACGCGATCGCCGCGGCCGTGCGCGAACAGCTCTCCCGCACCCCGGGCCGGACCGTGCTGCTGGCCACGAGCGACCGCGGCCTGCGGGCCCGAGTTGAGCCGGCGGCCCGCACGATCGGCGCCTCCCGCCTCCACGGCCTCCTGCCGCCGCCCGCACCCTAACCCCGCGCCGGGGTCTCAGGGGCCCGGGGGACGAGCCGCCCGGGCGCGCCGCTCGCGGCGCAGCTGCCGCTCCCCCAGCCAGACGTGCCGGGCGACGAGCAGCGACAGCAGCCAGGCGGCCCCCAGCAGCCAGGCGGCCAGCACGTCGGAGGGCCAGTGGTGCCCCAGGTAGACGCGGCTGAACCCCATCGCCAGGACGAAGAGCGATGCCCCCGCGGCGGCCGCGAGACGGGCCCCGCGGCCGCGCAGGACCGGCCAGGCCAGCGCGAGCAGCATGAGGACGAGCACGAGGGAGTTCAGGCTGTGCCCGCTCGGGAAGCTGGCGGAGGACTCCAGCGGCGGCACCGCCTGCTCGAAGGGGGGTCGGGCCCGACCCAGCGCCTCCTTGCCGATCGAGGTCATGGACAGCGATCCGGCCGCGGCGATCGCGACGAAGACGAGCGGCTGCCACGAGCTTCGCAGCCGGCACAGCAGCAGCGTGAGCGCGCCCACCAGCACGGGCATCGCCAGCTGGCCGCCGATGATCGAGAGCACCACGAGCGGCACGGTCGCCGCCGGGATGCGGTGCTGCGCGAACCAGTCGTGCACCGCCACGTCCAGGTGGAAGATGCCGGTCCGCTCCACCACCGCCTCCCAGATCTCCTCGGCGGTCCAGCTGAGCAGCAGGCACACGATCGCGGCGCACGCCACCAGCACTACCGCGGTCCAGCGGCGCCGACGCACCGAGACCGCCGCTTCGGCAGGCCCCGGCGAGCCGCCGGCCTCGCCCCGATCGCTCGTCTCGTCCATGCCACCATTCTTCCGCGGGACGGACGGAGCCCGGCGCGGTCGCCCGCACGGACCGCGTTCCCGAAGCATGTGCGATCGGGCACCCCGGGACGTAGACTGCATGCACGCCTCGCATCGCGGGCGAGTGAGGAGTGACGTCCCCATGACGAGAGATCTCATCGAAGCCGTCGCGACGGGGTTCCGCTCGGCATTCGGCCGAGAGCCCGCAGGCGTCTGGTCCGCGCCCGGCCGCGTCAGCTACGGCGGGGACCACACCGACGACCAGGACGGCGTCAGCCTCGGGTTCGCGATCGGGCAGCGCACGGCGGTCGCGGTCGCCCCCCGCGAGGACGGCCGCATCGTCATCGCCACCGAACTCGACGCGGAGGGGGCGGATATCGAGCTGGCCGAGCTGGGACCCGACTGCGGTTCGGACTGGCGGGCGTACCCGCTCGGCATGATCTGGGCCATGCTCGAGCACGGCCACGAGCACGGCGTGCCCGGCGACGGGGACGGCCCCTACCTGTTCACCGCAACGGGGCTGGAGATCTTCCTCGGCTCGGAACTGCCGATCGGCGGGGGGCTGGCGAGCAGCGCCTCGGTGTGCGCCGCGATCGGCCTGGCCGTCGACGAGCTGTGGGGGCTGGGCCTGGACCGCATGCAGATCGCCCTGCTGGGCAGGGAGGCGGAGAACCGCGCCGCCCAGGTGCCGTCCGGCGAGGCCGACCACGTGACGGTCCTGTTCGCCGAGGACGGCCGGGACGTCTTCTACGACGCCCGCGGCCAGGACGTCGCGATCATCGCCATGCAGGAGGCGGAGGGCCTGGTGGGGCTGATCGTGGACACCGGGCAGGCGCACCGCAACTGGGCCGAGCACTTCATCGAGCGCCACGAGGCGACCGCCCGGGTCGCCGCGGCCCTGGGAGTGCAGAAGCTGCGCGAGCTGCGGCCGGCCGAGCTGGACGAGCGCCGCGGTGAGCTGGACGAGACGGACTACCGGCGGGCCCGGCACGTGGTGAGCGAGATCCAGCGCACCCTGGACGTGACCCGGCTGCTGCGCACCCGGGGGGCCGCCACGATCGGCCCGGTGCTGCAGGCCTCGCAGGACTCGCTGCGGGAGGACTTCGAGGTCTCCACGCCCCGCATCGACTTCACGGTCGAGCTCGCACTGCACTGCGGCGCGATCGCCGCCCGCGTCTCCGGCACCGGCTTCGGCGGCTCCGTGTTCGTGATCCTGCCGCGGGAGGCGGCGCAGGGCTTCGTGGACCGGCTGCGGGAGGCCTACCGGGAGCAGGGCTGGGAGGAGCCGGGCATCACCCGCACCCGCTCCCACGAGGGCGCCCGTCGGGAACGCTGATCGCGCCCCTCGGCGACCGCTCCCCTCAGAACCCGGATACCGCCACGGCCACGGCCGCCGCCAGGGGTGCCGGGCGGTCCCCCTGCCGATCACGGCGACCAGGACGGC
>JAUNLB010000086.1:0-6503 GCA_030532485.1 Pseudoclavibacter sp. | reverse complement strand
GCCGCCGCCAGGGGTGCCGGGCGGTCCCCCTGCCGATCACGGCGACCAGGACGGCGATGAGCGACTGGACCGGCAGGGCGACGAGCAGGACGACGGCGACGACGATCGGAGCGAGCTGCCGCTCCTCACCGCTCGAGGAGAACGCTCCCAGGCCGAGTATGGGACCAGGGGCCGCAGGAAGGAGAGCGCCCCGAGGACGAACACGACGATCGCGAGCGCGCGCCGTCGCCGTTCCTCGCCTTCGAGCCGCCAGGCGGGGAGCGAGGGCCCACGCCCCTCCTGGTTCACTCCGCGGTTCGCTCCGCGCTGCCGCTCGCGATCGCGCGGCCGGCCTCCTCCCGCAGGCGGCGCTCGGCGGCCTCCACCACGTTCAGCAGCAGCAGGGCCCGGGTCATCGGCCCGACCCCGCCCGGGTTCGGCGAGATCCAGGAGGCCACCTGCGCGACCGCCGGGTCCACGTCGCCGGCGATGCGGGAGCGCCCGGGCTCCTCCTCGATGCGGCTGACGCCCACGTCCAGCACGACCGCGCCCGGCTTCACCCAATCGGGCTTCACCAGGCGCGCACGTCCGGCCGCGGCGACGATCACATCGGCGCGGCGGGCGATCTCGGCCACGTCCGGGGTGCCCGTGTGGCAGAGGGTCACGGTCGCGTTGTGCTCGCGCCGGGTCAGGAGGGGCCCGATGGGCCGGCCGACCGTCACGCCGCGGCCGAGGACCACGACGTGCTTGCCCGCCACCCCGATGCCGTGCCGGGCCATGAGCTCGATCACGCCGCGCGGCGTGCAGGGCTGCGGCGAGTCGATCGGCCCCTCGGTCTTCAGCAGCAGCCGGCCGAGGTTCTCCGGGTGCAGCCCGTCGGCGTCCTTCGCCGGATCGATGCGCTCCAGCACGGCGTCCTGGTCGATGTGCGCGGGCAGTGGCAACTGGACGATGAACCCCGTGCACGCCGGATCCGCATTGAGCCGGTCGATCCGGTCGAGCAGCTCCCGCTGGGAGGCCGTCGCCGGCAGCTCCACCCGGATCGAGTCGATGCCGACCTCGGCGCAGTCCCGGTGCTTGCCCGCGACGTAGGAGACCGAGCCGGGGTCCTCCCCCACCAGCACCGTGCCGAGCCCCGGCACGACGCCCCGGGCGCGCAGTCTGGCGACGCGTTCGGCGAGCTCCAGCTTGATCTCGCCGGCGACCCGCCGCCCGTCCAGCAGCCGCGCGGCCACCTAGGCCCCGAGGCCGGGGTAGAGCGAGAACGCCTCGGCCAGCGCCCGCACCCGCTCGCGCAGCGCCGGCAGATCCGCGCCGGGCAGCAGGGCCAGCGCGATGATGTCGGCGACCTCGGCGAACTCGGCGTCCCCGAAGCCGCGCGTCGCGAGCGCGGGGGTGCCGATGCGCAGCCCGGAGGTGACCATGGGCGGACGCGGGTCGTCGGGGACCGCGTTGCGGTTCACGGTGATGCCGACCTCGTGCAGCAGGTCCTCGGCCTGCTTGCCGTCCACCTGGGCGTCGCGCAGGTCCACGAGCACCAGGTGCACATCGGTGCCGCCCGAGCGCACCGTGATGCCGGCCTCCGCCACATCGGGCTGCTGCAGCCGCTCGGCGAGGATCGCGGCGCCCCGCAGGGTGCGCTCCTGCCGCTCCCGGAACTCGGGGGTCGCGGCGAGCTTGAAGGCGACCGCCTTGGCCGCGATCACGTGCATGAGCGGGCCGCCCTGCTGACCGGGGAAGACCGCTGCATTGACCTTCTTGGCGATGTCCGCGTCGTTCGTGAGGATCAGCCCGGAACGCGGGCCGCCGATGGTCTTGTGCACGGTCGTGGAGACCACGTGCGCGTGCGGCAGCGGGCTCGGGTGCAGCCCCGCGGCGACCAGACCCGCGAAGTGCGCCATGTCCACCCACAGGAAGGCGCCGACCTCGTCGGCGATCCGCCGGAAGGCCTCGAAGTCCAGCTGCCGCGGGTAGGCGGACCAGCCGGCGATGATCACCTTCGGCCGGTGCTCCAGGGCGAGCCGGCGCACCTCCTCCATGTCCACGCGGGAGGTCTCGGGGTCCACGCCGTAGGCGACCACCTCGTACAGGCGGCCGGAGAAGTTGATCTTCATGCCGTGGGTGAGGTGGCCGCCGTGGTCCAGGGACAGGCCCAGGATCGTGTCCCCGGCCCGCGCCAGCGCGTGCAGCACGGCCGCGTTCGCGGTCGCGCCGGAGTGCGGCTGCACATTCGCGAACGCCGCGTCGAAGAGCGACTTGGCCCGCTCGATGGCGAGGTTCTCGGCGACGTCCACGACCTCGCAGCCCCCGTAGTAGCGGCGGCCCGGATAGCCCTCCGCGTACTTGTTCGTGAGCACGGAACCGGCGGCCTCCAGCACGGCGCGGGGGACGAAGTTCTCGCTCGCGATCATCTCCAGGAAGCCGCGCTGCCGCGCCAGCTCGTCCTCGAGCACCCGGGCGATCTCCGGGTCGGCTTCCGTCAGGGGGGCGTTGAAGCTGTCGGTCACGTTCTCTCCTCCTCCGTGCGCCGGCGTCGGGCGTGCCGGTCGCGGCCGATGGCAGTCTATCCGCCCGCCCCCGCGCGGATCAGGGCAGCCGACAGCCGGGGCCCGGCGGCTGGGGCCGTATCCGCCCGCCCCCGCGCGGATCAGCGGTCGCCGCGCAGCTCCACCAGCGCGTCCTCGAACGCTTCCAGGAGCATGGCCATGTCCTGCTCGGTGCACACCAGCGGCGGGCGGATCGCCACCACGTCCCGCTCCGGCCCGGTCAGGCTCAGCAGCACGCCCCGCCGTCGCATGGCCCGCACCAGCGCCTCTGCCGTTCTGGCCGGGGAGGCCGAACCGCCCCGGCCGCCGGCGATCTGCAGGCCCAGCACGAGCCCCGCGCCGCGCACCTGGGCGATGCGCTCGTGGGCCTCGGCGATCTCCACCAGCCCGCCGGCCAGTACGCGGCCGGCCCGCCGGGTCAGCTCCCGCAGGGCGTCGCCCTTGAGGACGTCCAGCACCGCGGTCGCCGCGGCGATGCTCGCCGTGCCGCCGCCCATTCCGGAGAAGTACGGCACCTCCGCACCGAAACGCTCGAACAGATCGGCCCGGCCGACCACGGCGGCCGCCGGCAGGCTGTTGGCCATGCCCCGTCCGAGCACGACGAGGTCCGGGTCCAGCCCGTGCCGCTGATACCCCCACCAGTGGCTGCCGATCCGGCCGAAACCGGCCTGCGCCTCGTCGGAGATCCACAGCCCGCCCGCCTCGCGCACCGCCTGGCGCGCCTCCTGCAGGAAGCCGGGCGGATCGGCCTGCACCCCGTCGCTGAAGAAGACCGGGTCGCAGATCAGCCCCGCGAAGGCGTGGCCTCGGCGCCCGAGCTCGGCGATCCCCGCCCGCACCCGCTGGGCGAAGGCGCGGCCGACGGTCGCCGGATCCTCCCGCAGCCCGTCCGGAGCGGGCACCGCGACCACCGCGTCGTCCACGGCGCTGCGATCCCCCAGCGCCGGGGAGATCGAGGCGCACGCGCTCGTGATGCCGTGGTTGGCGCCGCTCGTGCACAGCACGCCCCGGCGTCGGGTGCGGTAGCGGACGATCCGGAGGGACAGGTCGACGGCTTCGGAGCCGGAGCAGGCGAACAGCACGCGGTCCAGCTCGTGCGGGAACATGTGCACGAGCCGCTCGGCGTAGGAGACGAGCTGTTCGTCCACGTGCCCGGTGTGGATGCTCACCCGGTCCAGGGCCGTGCGCACCCGTTCCCGCACGAGCGGATTGGAGTGGCCGACCACGGCCGCCCCGCCCTCCGCGTCGAGGTACTGGCGACCGCGCGCGTCGTACAGGTAGGCGCCCTCGCCGCGCACGAACTCCAGCGGCTCGCCGGGCGAGCGGAGCCGGTACACCGGCGCGAGCACGCGCTCGCGCCGGGCGGCCAGGCCGCTCACCCGCTCGCGGAGCTCCTGCTCGTCGGGCAGGCGCCGGGCGCGCCGACGGCTCGGCGGGGCCGCCTGCGGTGCCGACCCCGTGGCCTCCCCCGGGAAGGGGATGGTCGGCTCGGCGGGAGCCGATCGTTCGGGTCCCTGTCGTCCGGGCCCGGCGGGCAAGGGGCCCCAGGGGGCTGCGGGAGGCCTGAGCGCCTGTTGCGGCGGGGCCTGTGCCGCCGGCGGATCCGCCGGGGCGGCGGCGTCCGCGTCGAAGAGGATCGGCTCGCGCACCCGGATCGGCACCCCGCCGGTCACGGCCCCCGAGAACCTGCCGCCGAAGGCCTCCCGGCCCGGTCGGCCCCCAGACGGGGCGGGGCGGTCGTTCCCGGAGGGTCGATCGGATGGAACGCTCACGCCGCAGAGCCTATTGCACCCCCCTGACCGGCTCGGCGGCGGAGGCCACCGCAATGCCCTGGGACAGAGGAAAACTCGGGAAATATTCGAGGCTGTACTCCAGGACGATCCGGAACGGCTCAGGACGGCTCCGGGCCGCTTGCGAGCGCGTCCTCCAGGGCAGCCGTCAACCTCTCCGCGTCCGCCTCGTCGAACACGAGCGGAGGACGGATCTTCAGCACGTTGCCGCCCGGGCCCGTCGAGGCGAGCAGCACGCCCCGCTCCCGCATGCCCTCCACGAGCGCCGAGGCGCGCTCCGGGTCCGGCCGGTCCCCGTCCCGCACGAGCTCCAGGCCGAGGAACAGCCCCGCGCCGCGCGGCGGGGCGATGCCCGGGTACTGCTCGGCCAGGCCGGCCAGGCCCTCGCGGAGTGCGGCGCCCGCCCGCAGCACCCGCTCGCGCACGCCGCCTGCGGACAGCACCTCCAGCACCGCCGAGGCGGCCGCCACGCCCACAGGGGTGCCGCCGAAGGTGGAGAAGTAGCGGACCTCCCCGCCGAAGCGGTCCAGGGTCTCCGCGCCGCCCACGACCGCGGAGACCGGCAGGCCGTTGGCCATGGGCTTGCCGAGGACCACGAGCTCCGGGTCCAGGCCGTGCCGCTCGTAGCCCCACCAGGCCTCGCCGGTCCGCAGGAAGCCGGCCTGCACCTCGTCGGCGATCCACAGCCCGCCGGCTTCGCGCACCGCTTGCCGTGCCGGACCCAGCAGCCCGGCCGGACCGCCCTGCACGCCGTCGCTGGAGAGGACCGAGTCGCAGATCATGCCCGCGAAGCCGCAGCCGCGTGCCCGCAGCTCGGCGATCCCCGCCCGCACCCGCTCGGCGAACGCCTCGGGCGCCTCCCGCGGGTCGTCGCGCAGCTCGTCCGGGGCGCCGACGGCGACGACGGCCCGGTCCTGCGCGCCGGGGTCGCCGAGCGAGGGCGAGACGCTCGCGGCCGCGCTCGTCACGCCGTGGTAGGCGTTCGAGGTGCACAGCATCCCGCGCGCGCCCGTGACGTGCCGGGCGATGCGCATCGCCAGGTCGACCGCCTCCGAGCCGGAGCAGGCGTAGCTGATGCGGTCCAGGCCGGGCCCGAACCGGGCCAACAGGCGTTCACTGTAGTCCAGCAGCGCCTCGTCGAGGTAGCGGGTGTGGGTGTTGATGCGTCCGAGCGCCACCGCGACCCGCTCGGCGACCAGCGGGTGGGAGTGGCCGATCACGGGCACGTTGTTGTAGGCGTCCAGGTACTCGCGGCCGGCCGCGTCGGTCACCCGTGCGCCGGATCCCGCGACGAGTTCGACCGGGCGCCGGTAGAAGAGCCGGTAGCCGGCGGCCAGGACCCGCTCGCGGCGGCGGAGGAGTCGGCGGGTACGGTCGTCGGATTCGGCGCGGGGCTCGGCGCCGGGTTCGCTCGGGCTCACGCCGGCAGCCTAGACGAGTGACCCCAGGACGTCGGGGCGTGTCCCCGTCGGGGTCGTTCAGAAGGGTGGTTCGTCGAGTTCCGGGGCCGGCTCCGGTTCGGGTTCGGGCCTGGGTGGGGGTGTGGGTGCGTATTCGGGTCGGATGTTACCGAGCGGGTCGCAGCTGCGCAGGTAGGCGGCGCGGATCGTCGGGTCGTTCCAGTCCGGTTCTTCCGGCGCGCCCCAGTCTCCGTCCCGGGTTTCGGGTTCGGTCACCACGTCGGGGTCGACGGTGCCGGGGCGCGTGTCGCTGGGTCGGAAGACCACGCGTCGGCGGAGGGTGCCGGGCAGGTGGGTCCGTTCCGGGAGGTCGACGAGTCGCTGCCCGGCGGGGGTGACCCATTCCAGTTCCCCGTCCTCGGTTTGCCGGAGTTGGTAGCCCGGTGAGTGTTTGGTGCGGTGGTGGTGTCGGCACAGGAGGGCGAGGTTGCTGTTCGCGGTCGGCCCGCCTTCCCGGTGGGGGGTGGTGTGGTCCGCGTCGCAGTTCTCGGCCCTGCGGGTGCAGCCGGGATACCGGCAGTGCCCGTCCCGGACATTGAGGAACCGCCGCAACCCGGGCCCGGGCGCGTACCGGTCCACCGCGAGCACGCTCCCGGTGATCGGGTGAGTGAACACCCGCTGAATGTCCGGCGAGCACGGCAGCAGCGCAAGCGCGGTGGGCAGGTCGATCGCTCCGGTCCCGTCGAGGGTGGCGTGCCCGGCCGCGTTCACCTTGACCGCGTGCCGCG
>JAUNLB010000085.1 GCA_030532485.1 Pseudoclavibacter sp. | reverse complement strand
GTGAGAACGGTGCCGCGACCCGGTCGCTTCCGTCCGAGGTCCGTTTCCACCGCGCCGCCCGCACGGACCCGGGGACATCTTCTCCCTCCGCGAGCGAGCGATGTGCACATCCACGTCTCGCGCACGACGGGTCCGCGCATCACCGGCCCGACAAGCGGCCCCGCCGATCCGTACGACCAGGAATCGGGTCTGAGACGCAGTCTCCGCAAAGGGCTCCGCCCTCTGAACACACCAGGAAAGTCGAGCCAGGCCGGCCGAGAACGTAACAAGCACGGAGCCGTGCTCTCGCAGAGGCCTTCCGGTGTCTTCGCCGCCGACTCTACTACAGAAGGTGCGAGTATCAACGGCCGAGGGGAACGTTCAATGCGCTGCCGACGCGCTCTCGCTCGAACGCCTCGCGCCGTACTTGCATACCACCGGCGGCGATCTCGCTGACGCGGTACCCCTGGACGAGTGGAACCACGAGCCTGTCCACGAATTCCCGCATCAGACGGATCCGATCCCGCGGGGCTCCGCCGTCGACCTCGCCCGTCCCAGGGCAACCCTCCCGAACATCACGGCCACGTCCTCGACTGCGAGGAGCCTCCTCGCGCGTTACTGTGCCACGATGTCCTGAAGCACTTGAAAGGCGACCGCGACGACGAGCGCATTGTAGAAGAACGCGAGAACGGAATGGATCAGGACCAGTCGTCGCGCACGGATGCTGACGACCTCGACATCACTGGTGGCGAACGAGGTGCCGAGCGTGAACGAAAAGTACAGAAAGTCCAGAGCCGAGGGCGCAGATCCGTCGGGGAAACGGAGGTCCTCGCCCTTGCCGGTCAGATCGAGGGCCAGATATACGTCCGCGAATCCGACCTGCAGGAGCACCCAGGAAAGAATGACGCCCAGCGATGCCGCGACGATCAGGACGGTATCGCCCGGCGCATTCGTCCCGGCACCCCTCTCGGCGAGCGCGGTGGCCGCCGAAACGGCGCCCGTGACGGCGGCGAGCAGGGGCGGTATCCAGGACCAGCGCACCAACGACCGCAACGATTCGGCCTCGGCGACCTCGACAGATCCCCCGTTCCACACCGCCGCGAACCCGCCGATCGCATAGAGGACGCCGACCACGAGCCAGGCGACGAGCGCTCGGACCTCGCCCGTGACGAGGAAGGCCAGACTGGCGAGCAAGATGCCGAGCTCCGCCGCCGCCCCGAGCCATCTGAGCCACCGCCGCGCATTTCCATCCGCCATGACACGATTCTGTCATCCGGACTGCTCGACGTTCCTCCGGCATAGGCGTGCTTCGCACCGGGTTCCCGGACCCAAAAGCCGTCGGAGGCAGCTGCCCTCCAGGGTCGTGATATCGTCCCCGAAACATCCGCGGCAGCCGCCGTCGAAGCTCTGCTGCGCGTGCAGACGACGCCCCACCCGGCAGAGGAGGAGACCGTGTCCGAACTGGCCGCACCCGCGCTCGTCGACGTCTGGTGGTCGGCGGCGCTCCTGAGCGTCCCCCTCGGCGTCGCCGGGATCGTCTACGCCCTGTGGCGCCGCAGCCGCGGACAGCCGCGCGAGAAGTGACCGCGAGCGCACCGCCTTCTCCCCTCCCCCGTCTGCCCCGATACGCTGAATCCATCGACGGAGAGGGATGGAGCGTGTCATGCGGATCGCGGTCGTCGGCGCGGGGATCGGCGGGCTCGTGGCGGCCGCGGGCCTCCAGGCGGACGGGCACGAGGTGCTCGTCTACGAGCGGCGCGAGGACGCTGGGGCGATCGGCGCCGGGCTGACCCTGTTCCCCAACGCCTTCGCGGCGCTGGACGCGATCGGGCTCGGTGATCCGGTCCGCGAGATCAGCAGCGACGAGCTCTCCCGGCTGCGCTCCGGGCATCGGCGGCCCTCCGGGGCCTGGCTGCTGACGCTGCCCGCGACCGGCGCCCCGGCGGTGCGGAGCCTGCACCGCGCCGATCTGCACCGCACGCTCGCAGAACGGCTCGCGGCCGGGAGCCTCCGGACCGGCTGCCCGGTCGCCGTCGCCCCGGACGGGGCGCCGCTGCTGCGGGTCGGGGACGAGCAGGAGCGCTTCGAGCTCGTGATCGCGGCCGACGGGATACGCAGCGAGGCACGGACCCGGTGGGGCCTGGACCGGGGCCTGCGCTCCGCCGGGTACACGGCCTGGCGCGGCGTCACCGGCCCCCTTCCGCGCCCGCTCGAGGCGGCGGGCGAGAGCTGGGGCGCGGGAGCGCGCTTCGGCATCGTCCCCCTCCCCGGCGGCCGGGTCTACTGGTTCGCGACCCGTTCGATGCCCGCGGGCGCCCCCGACCCGGATCCGCACGGCACGCTGCGCGAGCTGTTCGGCCGCTGGCATGCGCCCATCGACGAGCTGCTCGCCGCCACGCCCGCGGAGGCCGTGCTGCGCCACGACATCTTCGATCTCGCCGCGATCCCGCCGTCGTTCGTGCACGGCCGCGGCGTCCTGCTCGGCGACGCGGCGCACGCGATGACCCCCGACCTCGGCCAGGGCGCAGGCCAGGCCGTCGAGGATGCGGCCGCCCTGGTGCTCCTGCTGCGCGGCTGCCGTCCCGAGGGACTTCGGGCGGCGCTCGAACGCTACGACCGGCTGCGCCGCAGGCGCGCCGCGGAGCTCTGGCGCCGCTCCCGCCTCGCCGGCAGGATCGGGCAGGCGCGCGGGCCGGCGCGCCTGCTGCGCGATGCGGCACTCCGCGCCGTCCCCGGCTCGTTCCTGGCCGCCTCCATGACGCGTCTGCAGGCGTGGGCTCCGCCGGGTCGGCCCGGTTTTTCCACAGCCGCCTGAGCCAGCCGGGTATTTGAGAGCATCCGGATGGAAGGATGGCCCGATGGCCCCGAACGACACGCCCGTGATGTTGCCGGAACACATTGTCGATCACTTCGGCGAGGCGGTGTCCGCGCGCGGTCTCGCCTACGCCGAGCAGGGCAAGGTGCTGGAGCTCTCCTGGGATCAGCCGTGGACGGTGCGGGCGCTCGTCGCCGGCTCCGCCGAGACGCCCTACCGCGTGCTGACGAGCCTCGCCCCGCTCGCCACCCCCGGCGAGGAGGTCCTGCTCCACCCGCTCTCCTCGATCTGCAGCTGTCCCCAGGACGTCAACTGCAAGCACGCGGCAGCGGTCCTCCACCACCTGGTCACCCACCCGGAACTCATCCCGGAACGGACCCTGGAGGAGGCCGTGAAGGATTTGGAGGTCCAGAAGATCCTCACGGAAGCGATGGACGCGGACGGGCAATACGATGACCCCCTGATCGAGCAGCTCTTGGCCGAGCTGGTGCAGCAACGGCTGCAGGACTCGACTGCGGCTCCCCGCGGCCGTGTGCCCTCCAGGCTGCAGGCTCCCGTCAGACAGACGGTGCAGCTTCCCGCCTGGAAGCAGCTGCTGAGAGGGCTGCAGCTGCAGATGGGCGACGAGTACAAGCCGCTCGCCATCGGCTTCTCCCTGCTCGTCCACGACCCCGGTTCCCGCTTCGGGCGCACCCGGGAGGCGCAGGCCCGCGATCTGCACGACGGCACGCCCCTGACCCCGATCATCCTGCCCCTCACCATGGGCCGCAAGGGCATGTGGATCAAGGGGAATCTGCGCTGGGACTCCTTCTTCACCACCCCGGCCCAACGGGAGTACGGCACGCAGCAGGCCCATGTCATGACCGAGATCGTCCGCTGTTCGCAGGAGGCCTCCTACGGATACGGATACGGATACGGCCGCGAGACCGCCGGGCCGCACATCGGTCTGCGAGCGCTCTCGAGCCCCATGCTGTGGCCCCTGCTGGAGCGCGCCCGGCGCCTGGGCATCCCGCTCGTGGGCCGGGGGATCCTCGAGGAAGTGCGCATCCTGCCGCCCGTGGACATCGAGTTCACGCTCGAGCGCGAGGACGGGTACACGTACCTGATCCCCGTCCTGCGCTCCGAGGAGGAGACCGTCCGACTCGACGAGGTGGACAGACCGCTGGTGTCGATCGGCGGCACCGGCTTCGCGCAGATCGTCTTCGACGCCGAGGCGGCCGTCCCCCAACCGGAGCTCCGTTTGTTCCCCGCGCGCGAGCCCTTCTCCGGCCCGGTCGGGCAGCTGCTGCACGGCAGCGGCCAGGTGCGCGTGCCGGACGAGGAACTGGCCGAGTTCACCGACTCCTTCCTGCCGCTGGCCAGGCACCTGGCGCCCGTACGCAGCCTGGACGGCTCGGTGGAGATCCCCGAGCCCTCGCCGCCGAAGCTGCTGCTGCGCGCCGGCTTCAGACCGGACCACGAGCTCCTGCTGGAGTGGGCCTGGCACTACGACGCGCCGGAACGGACCGTGCCGCTGCACGGCGACGGCGCGGGAGAGGGGGGCGTGTTCGCTCCGCGCGACCGGGCCGCCGAGGAGGCCGTGCGCGAGCGGGTGCGCGAGATCTGGCGGACCGCCGCCGAGAGCGAGAGCGTCCGCCTGGAGGGCGCCCGCACCGCCGAGTTCGCCGATCGTGTGCTGCCCCTCCTGGAGGAGCACGAGGACGTGGTGGTCGAGGTCCGGGGGACCCCCGGAGAGTACACGGCGCTCCAGGAGCGCCCCTTCATCCGGGTCTCGGCCGAGGAGAGCGAGGAGAACGACTGGTACGAGCTGGGCGTCGAGATCGAGATCGCCGGCCGCCAGGTGCCGTTCCGCAGGCTGTTCACGGCCCTCGCTCGCGGGGACACGCACCTGCTGCTGCCCGACGGCGCCTACTTCCCCCTGGACGACCCGGCCTTCGATCCGCTCGCGCGGCTCATCGCCGAGGCGGACGAGCTCACGGACGGCGAGCGGGAGCGTCCGCGCCTGAGCCGCTACCAGACCGCCCTGTTCGACGAGCTCGCCGAACTCGCCGACGAGGTCCGCACCGCCCCCTCCTGGCGGGCCGCACTGGAGGGCCTGCGCGGCGTCGAGGGCCTGCCGCAGCATCCGGTGCCGGACTCCGTGCGGGCCGAGCTGCGGCCCTACCAGCTGGACGGCTACCGCTGGCTGTGCTTCCTCGCCGAGCAGGGCCTGGGCGGGATCCTGGCCGACGACATGGGCCTGGGCAAGACCCTCCAGTCGCTCTCCTTCATCGCCCGGGCCCGCGCCCTCGCCGATGAGCGGGGCGCCCCCGCCCCGCCGTTCCTCGTCGTCGCGCCCACCTCGGTCGCCTCGAACTGGCTGTCGGAGGCCCGCAAGTTCACCCCGCACCTGGACGTAGGCCTGATCGACGCGACGACCCGCCGACGGGGCACGGAGCTGGCCGAGGCCGTCGAGGGCGCCGATCTCGTCGTCACCTCCTACGCGATCCTGCGCATCGACGGCGAGGAGTTCGCCGAGCGGGAGTGGAGCGGACTGCTCCTGGACGAGGCGCAGGCGGTCAAGAACCCCGCCGCGCGCACCCACGCGGCCGCCAAGCGCATCCGGGCCCCCTTCCGGCTGGCGATCACCGGCACGCCCATGGAGAACTCGCTCACGGATCTGTGGGCGCTGCTCTCGCTCACCGCCCCGGGGCTGTACCCCTCGATCAGCCGCTTCCGGGAGGACTACGTCAAGCCCATCGAATCGGGTGAGGAGCCGGAGCTCATGGCCCTGCTGCGCCGGCGCGTGCGCCCCTTCCTGCTGCGCCGGACCAAGGAGCTCGTCGCCGCCGATCTGCCCGAGAAGCAGGAGCAGCTGAGCACCATCACGCTCGACCCCCAGCACCGTCGGCTCTACGACACGGTGCTGCAGCGCGAACGCAAGAAGGTGCTGGGGCTCATGACCGACTTCGAGGCGAACCGCATCCAGGTGCTCGCCTCGCTCACCCGCCTGCGGATGCTCGCCCTCGACCCGGCCATCGTGGACGGCGGCACGTACGCGGACACCCCGTCCAGCAAGCTGGAGGCGCTCGCCCACCGCCTGCACGAGGCGATCGCCGAGGGGCACCGGGTCATCGTGTTCAGCCAGTTCACCTCCTTCCTGCGCCGCGTCGCCCAGCGCCTGGACGCGGAGAAGACCGACTACGCCTATCTGGACGGTGCCACCCGGAACCGCAGAGCGGTCGTCGAACGCTTCACCTCCGGAACGGTGCCGCTGTTCCTGATCAGCCTGAAAGCCGGCGGCACGGGCCTGAACCTCACCGAGGCCGACTACGTGTTCCTCCTCGACCCGTGGTGGAACCCGGCCGTGGAGGCGCAGGCGGTGGACCGGGCCCACCGGATCGGACAGAGCTCCCGGGTGATGGTGTACCGCTTGGTCGCCGAGGGGACCATCGAGGAGAAGGTGCTCGCCCTGCAGCGGCGGAAGGCCGAGCTGTTCGACTCGCTCGTGGACGACGGCGCCGCCTTCAGCGAGGCGATCGGCGCCGAGGACATCCGAGAACTGCTGGAGGGACCCTGAACCGGGCTGTCGGCGGTAGGAGGCATAATTGGGGAATGGAAACCTCACAGGCCATCTCGACGGACCAGACCTTCACGATCGCCGAGTTACACACCCTGGTCCGCTCGGGCGTCCTACGGATCCCGCAGTTCCAGCGCTCCTTCCGCTGGGACGCGGCTGATGTGCAGAGCCTCTTCGACTCCGCACTACGGGGATACCCATTCGGCAGTCTGCTGCTGTGGCAGCGAGAGGCTGAAGCAGACCGGGGACTGCGCATCGGCGAACTGCGCGTGGACGCCGAAGCTCGCGTCGACGCCTTGTGGGTCGTCGACGGGCAGCAGCGCATCACAAGTCTGGTCAACGCCATCGATCCCGCTGGCGCGAACGATCCACGCTTTGCCCTCGGATACGAGCTGAAGGAGCAGAAAATTGTCGGAGCAAAATCGCTCGAAGAGGAGTTCGTGATCTCTCTACCCGAACTCTTCGGCTTCAGCACAGCGCTCCATTGGCTGGTTAAGCACCCCGAAGCACACGAATACGCAACCCACCTCCAGGATATCGCGGGGCGGTTGAACCGGGTAACTATTCCCGCCACGATCATGAAACAGGCGGATGAGCAGACCCTGCGCGACGTCTTCGGTCGAATCAACTCCCGTGGCAAACGCCTCAACGCTGCCGAGATATTCGACGCCATCCATGGCAGCTCCGAGAACGGTTCAATGGAAAAGATTATAGAGCACGTCCATGATGCAACACGATTCGGCTTACTGGAGGACAAGGTAGCAGTTCAAGCCCTGCTTGTTCGCCGACACACCGACATCACGCGAGACGTGGAAGGAGAGTTCTCCAAGAGCCGGAAACGAGTCAGCGATTTTCCGGATGAGGAGCGAGACGCGGCCTATGACGGAACCGAGCGGGCACTCATCACCACGATACAGCTCCTGCAGAATCGCTGCGGCATCCCTCATCTCGCATTTCTCCCCTTTCGCTTCCAACTGCTCGTACTCTCCCGATTCTTTGCACTCTTCCCCGAACCTCAGGAACGCAATCTCGAACTGTTGACCCGCTGGTTCTGGCGAACCACAACCGGAGCGGATGATCTGGGGATCAGCGGATCGCAGAGGGATCTGCGAGACATGGCCAGTTGTATCGTTCGAGGCGAAGAGTCCAGGTCTGTGCAGCGCCTATTGGAAGCAGCCACGCTACCGCACGGTGTGCGCGTCCCCAGGCTCGATGTGTTCCGAACCACCCGCTCGGACAGCAAAGCCATCCTCGCCGCCCTGTGGAACCTCCACCCAGTGGACCCTCAGACGGGGAAGCCGCTGACCACAGAAACTCTGGCAGAAATGCTACAGTCAGAGAGCACACCGCGCGCACTCGTCACTGAGCTTCTTCCACCGTCAGCCCTCAAGGAGGGAGCACCAGTAGCGGCATCGAAAGTGATCTCGACACTGGACCGCCACGACCTACTTTCAACCTTGGACCGGAATGTCGACCTACCTTCACTCCTCCTCGACGAAGAGATGCTGAACCTCCTGCAGCAAAAAAGATTCCCCGAATTTCTGTCTCTCCGAAAGGAGAAGCTACACACCTACTTGCAGGATTTTCTGACTGTGCGAACAGGAGTCGGACACGAGGATACACCTCCCCTGAGCGAATTCATATTTGATGACTCGGAGCGTTCCGAGGCGGTTGCGCCGTGAACGAGGAGCACTACGCGGTCCTTCTCCACGGCAGACGGGTCGGCGGCCTCGTTAGACGCAACGCCTTCACGAAGTTTCGTTTCGACCGTGACTACTGGGACCTGGCGGACCGTCCAGTCCTTGGACGCTGGTTCGAAGAACACCCCCGCAGACAACCGCACGCAAGTGACCGTGTACCGGCCTGGTTCTCGAATCTGCTCCCGGAAGGGCGGTTGCGGGAACTCATTGCTCGCGAACAAGGAGTGAGCGTCCACCGGGAGATCGAGTTACTTGCCCGAATCGGCGAGGATCTACCCGGTGCCGTCACGGTCCGGCAGGATGATGCGCCCCTGCCTGTACCAGAAGAAGAATTTGCCGACGCGATCCGCATAAGGCCGCCCGCTTCCCCGCGGGGCAGGGTGCGCGCCTCCCTGGCCGGCATGACCATGAAGTTCTCGCTCCGGCGTCAGGGGGAGCGGCTCGCGCTGCCCGCGCACGGCGAGGACGGGGACTGGATCCTGAAGACCCCGGACGCCGCCTACCCGGGGCTTGTCGACAACGAGTACGCCATGATGCGGCTGGCCCGCGCGATCGGCATCGAGGTGCCCGAGGTCGAGCTGCTGGACCGGGAGCGGATCGACGAGCTGGGACCGGGCGCCTGGACCTCGGAGGAGAGGCGGGCCTACGCGGTCCGGCGCTTCGACCGCAGCGCCTCCGGCCGGATCCACATCGAGGACTTCGCCCAGGTGCTGGGACGCTTCGGCGCCGGAGACGACAAGTACCGCTCGAACGTGCAGACCGTCGCGGGTCTCGCCTTCCGGGGCCGGGACGAGGCCTCGCTGCGGGAAATGGTGCGGCGCACCGTCTTCAATCTGCTGATCGGCAACGGAGACGCGCACCTGAAGAACTGGTCGCTCATCTACCCGGACCGCAGAGTCGCCGTCCTCTCCCCCGCCTACGACCTGGTGTGCACGAGCGTGCACCTGCCGAATCCCGAGGACCCGGAACTCGGCCTGCCCTTCTTCGAAGCCGAGCGCCTCTCCCAGGTCTGCCGCGAACACTTCCGCAGACTGCAGGAGACGCTCGAGGTGGACGGGGAGCACGTCCTCGCCGTCCTCGACGACACGCTCGAACGCTTCTTCGACACCTGGACTCCGGCCGCGACCGAATACGTCCCGACGCAAGTCCGCACATGGATCACCGACCACGCCGAGGACACCCGTCGCCGGCTGCGCGGCTGAGCCGCAGATCCCCGCCCGCAGGGCCGAACGAGGCGCCGAGGGATCGTCCATGCTCGAGCTGCCGGCTCATGACCGGGGGAAGCACGAAACCGTTCCGTTCCGTGCCCGCACGGGGTCGGCTTCCACACCTCGTGACCGGGGAAGCCCCTCCTGATGCTGCGAGCTGCGAGAATGGAGGCGTGGATGCGCGCACCTGGTTCGAGACCGCGACGGAGGGGTTCCTGGCGCTGCTGCCGGGGCTCGCGGGACGCCTGGACGATCCGGGGCCGGGCGAGTGGGACGTGCGTTCGCTGCTCGGCCGCGCATGCCGGGCCTTCACGACCGTCGAGGAGTACCTGACCGCTTCGGGTGACGGCGGGCCAGAGGAGCTCGACTCGCCGCGGGCCTACTATCTGGCCGCCTCCGGAAGCCTCGCCGACCCGGCACACGTGCGTCGGCGCGGCATCGAGACGGGCCGGGAACTGGGGGCGGAGCCGCTCACGGCCGCCCACGTCATCGCCCGCCGGGTCGTGGACACGGTGCGCGAGACGCCGGACGAGGCGGTGCTCGCGACGCCGCTGGGGCCCATGCGCCTGAGCGGCTATCTGCCGACCCGGGCCTTCGAGCTCACGGTGCACAGCCTGGATCTGGCGCGCGCCACCGCGCAGTCCGAGCCGCCCGGGCTGGTGGCGGCGAGAGCGCCCGCGCTCCACCTCAGCCTCGACCTGGCGACGCCGGAGCAGCAGCGCCTGCTGCTCTTGGCGTGCACGGGGCGCGAGTCCCTGAGCTTCAGCTCCACCCCGATCTGAGCGGGCGAGTACCCGCGCGGGGCGCGCCCGCAGAGCTCACGGTTCCCTGCGCCCGACATCCGCCCGCGCTCGACGTCTCCGCCCGGTGCAAGGGACGGAAACGTCGACAAGGGACGGAAACGCTTCGCACTCGGCGATCTCTTCCGACGCCGGCCCTCCCGCCCTCGACTCCCCGAGGAGCCTGCTCCCCCGCAGAGTGCTGGATCTGAGCGGGACCTGCCCGATGCGTTCAGCCTATCGGGGCGGGCCGGGAAATTCCGCTGAGCGTTCCTCGTCCCGGCTGGCATGCTGGTGCGGCGACGGGCCGAGGGGCTTCGGGAAGGACGGGCCGCGGAAGGGTGAGGAGCAGTATGCGCGCGTTCCGATGGCTGTGGGCGAGCAGCGTGTGCGGCTTCGCCGCCGGGCAGATCTCCCTCTACGCGATCCCCCTGCTCGCCCTGGCGGATCTGGGCGCGGACGCCGCCGCGGTGGCGGCGCTGAGCGCAGCCGGGTTCCTGCCGTACCTGCTGTTCGGCCTGCACGGAGGGCTCCTGGCCGACCGCCTGGACCGGCGCCGGATCGTGCTGACCGCGAACCTGGGGCGCTTCCTGCTCGCCGCCCTCGTGCCGCTGCTGCACGCGCAAGGCGGACTGACCCTGCCGCTGCTGCTGGGGATCGTGCTGCTGGCAGGGACGCTGTCCGTCCCCGCCGACGCCGCCTTCCAGGCCGCGATCCCGCAGCTCGTGCCGCCCGGACGCAGATCCGCGTGCAATGCGAATGTGGAGCTTCTGCGCTCCGCCGTGCAGATCGCCGGCCCCCTCGGTGCGGGCGCGCTCGTCCACGCCGCCGGCGGAACCGGGGCGATGGCGGCGAACGCCGGCTGCTTCCTGCTCGCCTCGCTGTGCGCCCTCGCCTGCCCGCACCCGCTCGGCGAGGCGGAGGCCTGCGCCTGCCGCGACGATCCCGGACCGGGGCGCGAGTCGGCCGGCGCGGCGCTGCGGGCCGGGCTCGATTTCGTGCTCCGCAGCGGGCCGCTGCGCCTCGTGCTGCTCGCCTACGCCCTGTGGGCGCTGGGGACCAGCGCCTTCCAGGCGGTCTCGGTGGTCCTGCTCACCCGGATGTACGGCCTGGACGCGGCGACGGCCGGCCTCGTCTTCTCGATCGGGAACGTCGGCTTCCTCGCGGGCTCCCTCGCCGGCCGGCTGGTGTTCCGCCGGGCGCCGTTCGGCCGGCCCGTGCGCCTCGGCGCCGGCTGCATCACGGCGGGCCTGCTGCTCATCGCCCTGCTCGGGGCGGCGCTGCCGCTGCCCGCGTGCGCGGCGGGCCTGCTGCTGGCTGGCGGCGGGGCGGCCTGCTTCTCGATCGGGTTCACGGGCCTGCGGCAGCAGCTGACCCCGCCCGGCATGATGGGCCGGGCATCGAGCATCGTGCAGACCGCCGGGCGGGGCATGATCCCGCTCGGCGCCCTG
>JAUNLB010000084.1 GCA_030532485.1 Pseudoclavibacter sp. | reverse complement strand
CGGCTGCTGCCCATAGCCGGGCTGCTGCTGGCCGTAGCCCACCGCCGGCTGGCCGGTCTGGCCGTAGGGCTGGGCGCCGTAGGGCGCCTGCATGCCCCCGGCGTTGCCCGTCAGCGGCCGGGCGGGGGCCATGAGCTGCGGCTGCCAGGGCAGCGAGGGGCTCGCCAGCAGGATCGTCCAGACCGGGAAGAGCAGGAAGCCGAGGATCGCGTACATCGCGTCCTTGCCGAAGGCCTTGCTGACGTTCATGTAGGCGAGGATGCCGAAGTAGATGTTCGCGAAGGGGACGAGGCACCACCAGCCGGCCTGACCGCCCGCCTCGAAGAGCTTCCAGAAATTCAGAATCGGCACCCAGGCCATCCAGCCCTCGATCCCCATCTTCTTGAACATCTTCGACAGGAAGATGGAGGTCACGATGTAGATCGCGACCTGGAAGAGGAAAGAGAAGAGATTACCAATGGCCAGAGCAGCGCCACCGCCGTCATAGGATGAGAGGAGCATGATTTCCTTTTTCTTTGATTCGAGGGTTTCAGTCTAGAGGAGGCGCCGGGCGTGCGTCACCCCGGCGAGGACGCCTCGTCCGCCGTCAGCACCAGCCGCCCCGTCCCCTCCGCGCGAACCGTCAGGCCGAGCGATCGGGCCAGTTCGGCCAGCTCCCCCGCGTCGGCCGGATCCGATGCGGGCGCCGCCTGCGCGAGCGCGCGCACGAAGCGCCCCTTGGCGGCCTTGTTGAAGTGCCCCAGGGCCCGCTCGCCGTCCGGACCGGAGGCGACCACCTCGACCGTGACCGCCCCCGGGGGCAGCGGCGCGAGCGCCGCGTAGCCCTTGGAGCGCAGGTCCACCACGAGCCCCTCGTGCTGCGCCAGGAGCGGACCGCACGCGGCCGACCAGCGGGCCCGCAGGCTCTCGCCCGGCAGACGGGATCCGGCCGACAGCCGATAGGCGGCGATCGGCTCGTCCGCGCCGGTCAGCCCGTACAGCGCGGACTGCACGGCCACGTGCCCGGCCAGCCAGCCGCGTGCCGCCGTATCCAGCGAGCCCGCATCCAGCGCGTCGTAGAGCACGCCCGTGTAACGCAGCACCGCCGGCATGAGCGGCGGATCGTCCGCCAGCTCGAGGTTCCGCGCAAGCTCCCGCCCGGCCAGCCGCTCGCTCAGCTTGAGGGCGGCGCGGGCGGCGGCAGGGTCGCGGCACAGCGCGACGAGATCCCGGCGGGTCCGTTCCCGCACCGCAGCCAGCTGCGGGAAGCGCAGCGCGCCGGACGCCGGCTCCCCGGCGCCGGACGCGGCGTTGCCGCCGTCCCGTTTGGTTTCGGACGGCGGCAACAGCAGCAGGAGCCCTCGGCTCACCGGGTCGTGAGGCTGGCTTCTCGGGCCACGACGGTGACCACGTCGTTGTTGACCGAGAAGAAGCCGTCGTCAGCGATGGCCGTGACGACCTCGCCCGTCAGGGTGGTCACGCGGACCTCGCCCGCGCCCAGGATCGCCAGGACCGGCTCGTGCCCGGGCAGGATCCCCATCTCGCCCTCGCTGGTCCGGGCGACGACCTGACGGGCGGCGCCCTCCCACACCTGCGCGATCGCGGAGACCACGTTGACGGTCAGCTCTGCAGCCATGACTAGGCCGTCTCCTTCTGGATCTTCGCCCACTTCTCCTCGACGTCGGAGATCGGCCCGACGTTGAAGAAGGCCTGCTCGGCGACGTGGTCGAAGTCGCCGCGGCAGATCGCGTCGAAGGACTCGATCGTGTCCTTCAGCGGCACGGTGGAGCCCTCGACGCCCGTGAACTTCTTGGCCATGTAGGTGTTCTGGGAGAGGAACTGCTGGATGCGACGGGCGCGCGCGACCGTGATCTTGTCCTCCTCGCTCAGCTCGTCCACGCCCAGGATCGCGATGATCTCCTGCAGCTCCTTGTTCTTCTGCAGGATCTGCTTCACGGTCGTCGCCACGCGGTAGTGGTCGGCGCCCAGGTAGCGCGGGTCCAGGATGCGGCTGGTCGAGGTGAGCGGGTCCACAGCCGGGTAGAGGCCCTTCGAGGCGATCTCGCGGGACAGCTCGGTGGTCGCATCCAGGTGCGCGAAGGTCGTGGCCGGAGCCGGGTCGGTGTAGTCGTCCGCGGGCACGTAGATGGCCTGCAGCGAGGTGATCGAGTGGCCGCGGGTCGAGGTGATGCGCTCCTGCAGCAGACCCATCTCGTCCGCCAGATTGGGCTGGTAGCCCACCGCGGAGGGCATGCGGCCCAGCAGCGTGGACACCTCGGAGCCCGCCTGGGTGAAGCGGAAGATGTTGTCGATGAACAGCAGCACGTCCTGCTTCTGCACGTCGCGGAAGTACTCGGCCATGGTCAGCGCGGACAGGGCCACCCGCAGACGGGTCCCCGGAGGCTCGTCCATCTGGCCGAAGACGAGGGCCGTCTTGTCGAAGACGCCGGCCTCCTCCATCTCGTGGATGAGGTCGTTGCCCTCACGGGTGCGCTCGCCGACGCCCGCGAAGACGGAGACGCCGCCGTGGTCCTGGGCCACGCGCTGGATCATCTCCTGGATGAGCACCGTCTTGCCGACGCCCGCGCCGCCGAACAGGCCGATCTTGCCGCCCTGCACGTAGGGGGTGAGCAGGTCGATGACCTTGATGCCCGTCTCGAACAGCTGGGTCTTGGACTCCAGCTGGTCGAACGCCGGCGGCTCGCGGTGGATCGGCCAGCGCTCCGTGATCTCGTAGGGCTCGGAGAGCATCTCCTCGTTGAGGACGTCGCCGGTCACGTTGAAGACCTTGCCCTTGGTGACGTCGCCCACGGGCACCGAGATCGCCGCGCCGGTGTCGCGCACCTCCTGTCCGCGGACCAGGCCGTCGGTCGGCTTGAGGGCGATCGCCCGCACGAGGTCGTCGCCCAGGTGCTGGGCGACCTCCAGCACGAGCTTGTGCTGCTGCTCGCCGATCGCGACGGTCGTCTCCAGCGCGTTGTAGATGCCCGGGATCGCGTCGTGAGGGAACTCGATGTCGACCACGGGGCCCGTCACGCGGGCGATCCGGCCGACGCCGGCCGCGGTCGACGCTGCGCCCTGAACCGGCAGGGTGTTCGTCGTCATGTGCTGTCCTTTTCTTGCGTTGTCGCGCGGTTATGCGGTGGCGAGCGCGTCGGCGCCGCCGACGATCTCGGAGATCTGCTGCGTGATCTCGGCCTGACGTGCGTTGTTCGCCAGGCGCGTGTAGTCGCGCATGAGCTTGTCCGCGTTGTCGGAGGCCGACTTCATGGCCCGCTGCCGGGCCGCGTGCTCGGAGGCGGCGGAGTGCAGCATCGCGTTGAACAGCCGCGCCTCGATGTAGACGGGGAGCAGCGCGTGCAGCACCGACTCGGTGTCCGGCTCGAAGTCGTAGAGGGGGAAGAGGTCCTTCTCGCCCGGCTCGGGCACCCCCTCCACGACCTCCAGCGGCAGCATGCGCACGACCGTCGGCTGCTGCGAGACCATGTTCACGAAGCGGTTGTAGATGATGTGGATCTCCTCCACGCCGCCGTCCTCGTAGGGCGTCGTGAAGCGCTCGATGAGCTCCGCGCCGATGTCCCTCGCGGTCGAGAAGACGGGCTGATCGGTGGAGCCGGTCCACTGCCGGAGGCTCTCGCGCTGCCGGAAGGCGAAGTAGCCCTGCGCCTTGCGGCCGACGAGGTAGTAGACGACGTCCTTGCCCTGCGAGGCGAGCAGCGCGGTCAGCTCCTCGGCCTCCTTCAGCACGCTGGAGGAGAAGGCCCCGTTCAGGCCGCGGTCGCTCGTGAAGATCACGATCGCGGCGCGGCGGATCTGCTCGGGCTCGGTGACCAGGACGTGGTCGATGTCCGAGTAGGTCGCGACGGCGGAGACCGCCTGCGTCACGGCCCGGGCGTAGGGGTTGGACTCCGCCATCCGCGCGCGCGCCTTGGCGATGCGCGAGGTGGCGATGAGTTCCATGGCCCGGGTGACCTTCTTCATCGTCTGGGCAGAGCGGATCTTCTGCCGGTAGACCCGAAGTTGTGCTCCCATGCTGCTCCTGTGCTCTCCGCCGGCGCCTAGTGGCGCTTGCCCCGGACGATCTGCTCCTGGTTCACATCGCTCTCGTCGGCGGCCTCGAACTCCTCGTGGCCGGGACCGATGAGCGGCTTGCCGTCGCCGGTCTGGAAGGTCTTGAGGAAGTCGTCGATGCCGCGCTCCATGGCCGCCAGGGTGTCGTCCTCGAGCTTGCCGGTCTCGCGCAGCGTGTCGAGCACGTCCGTGTTGCGGCGCAGGTGGTCGAGCATCTCCCGTTCGAAGCGCAGCACGTCCTCCACCGGGACGTCGTCGAGCTTGCCGTTGGTGCCCGCCCACACCGACACGACCTGCTCCTCGACGGGGTAGGGCGTGTACTGGGGCTGCTTGAGCAGCTCGGTGAGCCGGGCGCCGCGCTCCAGCTGACGGCGGCTGGCGGCGTCCAGATCGGAGGCGAACATCGCGAAGGCCTGCAGCGAACGGTACTGCGCGAGCTCCAGCTTGAGCGTGCCGGAGACCTTCTTGATGTGCTTCTGCTGCGCGTCGCCGCCGACACGGGACACCGAGATGCCGACGTCCACGGCGGGTCGCTGGTTCGCGTTGAACAGATCGGACTGCAGGAAGATCTGGCCGTCGGTGATGGAGATCACGTTGGTCGGGATGTAGGCGGACACGTCGTTCGCCTTGGTCTCGATGATCGGCAGGCCGGTCATGGAGCCGGCGCCAAGCTCGTCCGAGAGCTTCGCGCAGCGCTCCAGCAGTCGCGAGTGCAGGTAGAAGACGTCGCCGGGGTACGCCTCGCGACCCGGCGGGCGGCGCAGCAGCAGCGAGACGGCCCGGTAGGCTTCGGCCTGCTTCGAGAGGTCGTCGAAGATGATGAGCACGTGCTTGCCCGCGTACATCCAGTGCTGGCCGATGGCGGAGCCGGTGTAGGGGGCCAGGTACTTGAAGCCGGCCGGGTCGCTCGCGGGGGAGGCGACGATGGTCGTGTACTCCATCGCCCCGGCGTCCTCCAGCGCGCCCTTGACGGCCGCGATGGTCGAGCCCTTCTGGCCGATGCCGACGTAGATGCAGCGCACCTGCTTGGCCGGGTCGCCGGACTCCCAGTTCGCCTTCTGGTTGATGATCGCGTCGATCGCGATGGCGGTCTTGCCGGTCTGGCGGTCGCCGATGATGAGCTGGCGCTGGCCGCGGCCGATCGGGATCATGGCGTCGATCGCCTTGATGCCGGTCTCCAGCGGCTCGTGCACGCTCTTGCGCTGCATGACGCCGGGCGCCTGCAGCTCCAGGGCGCGGCGCCCCTCGATACCGGAGATCTCGCCGAGGCCGTCGACGGGGTTGCCGAGCGGGTCGACCACGCGGCCGAGGTAGCCCTCGCCCACCGGGACCGAGAGCACCTCGCCGGTGCGGTGCACGGCCATGCCCTCCACGATGCCGGTGAACTCGCCCAGGACGACGACACCGATCTCGTTCTCGTCGAGGTTGAGCGCGAGGCCGAGCGTGCCGTCCTCGAAGCGCAGCAACTCGTTGGCCATGGCCCCGGGCAGGCCCTCGACGTGGGCGATGCCGTCGGCGGCGTCGACGACCGTGCCGACCTCGTTCGCGGTCGCGCCCTTGGGCTGGTACGAGGCGGCGAATTCCTGCAGGGCGACGCGGATCTCGTCCGGGTTGATCGTGAGTTCTGACATGTTGTTCCCTCTATCGTCGGGGGGTCGCCCCGCTCGTTCTGATCTCGCGCTGATGCGATGTGGTGGTGGGCGCCGTCAGGCGAATTGCCGGCGCAGATCGCCCAGGCGACCGGCGACCGTGTCGTCGATGACCTCGTCGCCCAGCTGCACCCGCAGGCCGCCGAGCACGGCGGGGTCCACGAGCTGGGAGACCGCGACGGGGCGCCCGAAGCGCCTGGCGAGCAGGAGCTGGAGGCGCGTGAGCTGGCTCTCCGCCAGGGGCCGGGCGACGGTCACGACCGCCAGCTGCCGGCTCGCCTGGTCGGCGACCGTCTCGACGGCCTGGGCGACGACGCGGCGCAGGCGGCGGCCGTGCGGCGCGACCACGAGGCGGCGCAGGATCTCCAGCGTCGCCTCGTCCAGTCGGCCGCCGAACAGGCGGTCCACGAGCGCGGCCTTGGCCTGCGGCTCGCCGAGCTTGGCGCCGAGCGTGAGCTCCAGCTCGCTGGAGCCGGCCACCACGTCGAGGAACGACCGCAGTTCGCGCGCGATCTGCTCGTGCCGGCCCGTGAACTGGGCGACGGCCCGGATCGCGAGCTCCTGCAGACCGAGCGCGAACTCGCGCTCGTCCGACCAGCGCTGGCAGACCGCCTCATCCAGCACCGCGGCGGCGGGCTCGTCCAGACGCCCGCCGAACAGGCGCCGGACGAGCGCGCGCTTGGCCTCCGCGGAGGCTCCCGCGTCGGAGAGCGCCGCGCGCAGCTGGGCGCTGCGCCCGATCGCGTTCGCAGCGTCGAACAGGGCGGTGCCGCTGGCCAGGCTCGCGCCGTGCGTGCGGTCGATCGTTCCCTTGACCCTTGCCAGGGCCTGCTTGCTCGCGCTGCCCATCAGTTCTGCGCGCCTGCCTTCCGGTCGTTCTCGAGCTGGACGAGGAAGCGGTCGACGAGCGCCGTCGAGCGGGCGTCGTCGTTCAGACTCTCGCCGACCACGCCGCTGGCGAGGTCGATCGCGAGCGTGCCCACCTCGGCGCGCAGCGAGACGATGGCTGCCTGGCGCTCGGCCTCGATCTGGGCCTTGGCCGCGGCGGTCTGCCGGTCGAGCTCGGCCTGCAGTTCGGCCTTGCGCTCGGCGCGGATCTCGTCCGCCTCCACACGCGCCTGCTCGCGGATCTCCGCGGCCTCGGCGCGGGCCTGCTTGAGGAGCTCCTCGTGCTCGGCCTGCTTGGAGGCGGCCAGCGCCTGGGCCTGCTCGGCCTTCTTGATGCCGCCCTCGATCTTCTCCGCCCGCTCGTCCAGCACCTTGCGGAACTGCGGGACGGCGAACTTCCAGAAGAACAGGCCGATGACGACGAAGACGACGAGCGACCAGACGATGTCGTAGTCCGCGGGCAGGAGGACGTTGCCCTCCTCCGCCGCGAGGATCGTGTTCGTGCTGATCATGCCCGGGCCTTACGCGCCGAAGATGAAGTAGGTGGCGACGCCGATGAAGGCGAGCAGCTCGGTGAAGGCGATACCGAGGAACATCGTGACCTGGAGACGGCCGGCCATCTCGGGCTGACGCGCCATGGCCTCGACCGTCTTGCCCGCGACGATGCCGATGCCGATGCCGGGGCCGATCGCAGCGAGGCCGTAGCCGACGGTCGCGATGTTGCCGGAGATCTCGGCGAGGGTGGTGGTGTCCACAGGGTTTCCTTCCGTATGTGGTGTGAAGCCGGGTGGCTCGTTGGTCTCTGGGTTCGGGGGCTGACGGGGGGTTCGGGGGCTAGTGGGACTTCGCGGCGGCCTGCTGGATGAACACCGCGGTCAGGAGGGTGAAGACGAAGGCCTGCAGGATCGCCGCCAGCAGCTCCACGAGGGTCATGACGAAGCCGCCGAGGAGGGTCGGCACGCCGAACAGCGCCAGGCCCCACTCGCCCTGCAGCACGCCGAGCGAGTAGACGAAGAAGTGGGTCGCACCGAAGCACAGAACCAGCAGCAGGTGGCCGACCATCATGTTCAGGAAGAGTCGGAGGGCCAGCGAGACGGGCCGGACCACGAAGACGTTGATGAACTCGATGGGGGTCAGCAGGATGTACATCAGCGGAGGCACGCCGGGCGGGAAGAGCGCGTTGCGCAGGAAGGTGCCGGCCCCGGCCTCCTTGAAGCCCGCGTAGAGGAAGGCGATGTAGGCGACCGCCGCCAGGACCAGCGGCATGCCGATGAGGGCGGTGCCGGCGATGTTGAGCCCGGGGATGATGCCGGTGATGTTCATGGCGAAGATGCCGAAGAACAGGGCGGCCAGCAGCGGCAGGTACTTGCGGCCGAGCCGCTCGCCGAGCACGCCGTCGGCGATCTGCACCTTGACGAAGTCGAGGGCCAGCTCCGCGGTCGACTGGCCCTTGCCGGGCACGACCCGGGGCTTGCGCAGCGCCAGCCAGAACAGCAGCAGCATGACCGCGATCGCCAGCAGGCGGACCAGCAGGATCCGGTTGAGTTCGAAGGGGGTGCCCCCGAAGAGCACCGGGGCGAGGAAGAACTCGTGATCGAGCGTGGGCGGGCAGAACTCGACGTTGCAGTCGACGTCGCCGTCGCCGGCCATGGGGAGGGGCAGGGCTTTCGCGATCAGTGCGGTCTCCTGTCTCGGGCGCAGCAGGGCGACGCGGCCGATGCTGCGATGGGCGTGGGGGCGGCGGCTCTTCGGCGCTGACGCCGGTGCGCACACACCGCACTCAGTCTATCAAGGATTTCCCGGAGACGCCCCCGCCCGCCGCCTCGCGCGCCGAAGGTCGAGCGTCACTCCGGGCGCTCCTCCTCCGTCTGCGGAGCGGGAGTCAGATCGATGTCGCTGACCGCGGGAAGCCGGGAGCGCAGCACGCACACGACGTCGACCGCGAGCGTCGCGACCACGCCAGCGACCATGGTCCCCCACAGCACCCAGGGTTCGACGAAGGCGGCTCCGCGCACCGCCAGCAGGATGCCCAGCACCAGGACCATCTTGAACAGCCATGCGCCGAGGATCACGGCCATGAAGTAGATCGTGTCCAGGCGGGCCGCCAGCAGCAGGCTGAGCACCGTGACCCCCGCGAACAGGAGCGTCACCCCCGCCCCCACCAGAGCCGAGAGCAGGCCCGGGAGGCCCGCCAGCAGGACCCCGACGATCCCGCCGAGCACGGCGACCGCGGCCGCGGCCAGGGCGGACCAGGACAGCACGCGCCGGAAGACCGGTACGGAGCTGGGGACGGAGGGCTGGTTCATTCGTTCTCCCTGTCGGAACGGTCCGGAGTCCGGGACGCGCGCACGAGCAGCCGTCGCCTGCGGGCGCGGCGCTCGAGCCCTGCGAGGCGCGGGTCGGCGGCGCGCAGCTCGTCGGCGCGGCGCTGGCCGAGCCGGTCGAGCGGATCGTCCACGTCGTCCTCGACGTCGACCGTGCGCTGGGCGAGCGTCTCGGCACGCTTGCGGCGCGTGATCGGTGCGACCGTGAAGCCGAGGCACAGCAGGCCGCCCACCGTCACGAAGCCGAACGCCCAGGCCATGGGCTCCACCACCAGGCCCAGCAGCGCGCCCACGGCGACCACGAAGGTCCAGGCGTAGAAGATCGACACGGCCTGCCGCTGACTGTGCCCCATGTCCAGCAGGCGGTGGTGCAGGTGCTTCCGGTCCGCGCTGAAGGGAGCCTTGCCCGCGAGCACGCGCCGCGCGATCGCCAGGGCGAAGTCGAGCAGCGGCACGATGAGCACCGCGACCGGGATCACCAGCGGCAGGAAGGCCGGCAGCAGCTCCTGGGAGCGGATCGAGCCGGGATCGATCTCGCCGGTCACCGAGATGGCGCTCGTGGCCATGAGCAGGCCCACCAGCAACGCGCCGCCGTCGCCCATGAACATCTTCGAGGGGTTCCAGTTCAACGGCAGGAAGCCCGCGCACACCCCCACCACCAGGGCGGACAGCAGGGCAGCGAGGGTGAACCGGCCGGTCTGGCCGGCGAACTCGCTGAGCACGTAGCTGTAGATGAGGAAGACGCCGTTGGCGACCACCGCGACCCCGGCCACCAGCCCGTCCAGGCCGTCGATGAAGTTGACGGCGTTCATGACCAGGACCACCGCGAGCGTCGTGATGGCGGCGCTGACCAGGGGCGAGCCGACCGTCAGTCCGCCGATCGGCAGGGAGGTGATCGCGACCCCCTTCCAGGCGAGCAGGAGGCCGGCGACGGTCTGGGCGGCGAGCTTGGTCTTCCAGTCCAGGTCCATCAGGTCGTCCAGCACGCCGATCGCGACGATGAGCGTGGCGGCCGCGACGATCGCCCAGATCCGGCCCGGATCGGCGTAGACGAGCGCCAGATGCGGGAAGAAGGAGCCGAGCCAGAGCGTGAGCAGGAAGCCCAGGTACATGGCGACACCGCCCAGCCGGGGCTTCGGGGTGGTGTGCACGTCCCGCTCCCGGACCTCGGGGTGCCAGCCGTGGCGCATGGCCAGGCGGTACACCCCCCACGCGAGGGCGAGCGTGACGGCGGCGGCGATGACGATGAGCAGCGCGTAGTTCCTCACGGGTCTGCGGCTTCGCTCCCGGATCGAGGGCGATGCGCAGCGGACTCCAGCCGCTCCCCCAGCGTCTCCTCGAGCCGCTCCCGCGAGACCGCCCCCTGTCGGACGATGCGCAGCGGGCGACCGTCCGCGGCCGTTCCCGTGGCGTCCACGATCGTCGAGGGGACGCCGCCGCCGGGGGCCGCGGCCAAGTAGACGGAGACCGCCTCGCCGAAGACATCCCGGGCCGCGTGGGCGTCGGCGGCCGGCGGCTCGCCGTGCCGGTTCGCGCTGGAGACCGCCATCGGGCCGGTCTCCCGCAGCAGTTCCCGGGCCAGTCCGTGGTCCGGAATGCGCAGGGCCACGGTGCCCCGGGTCTCGCCGAGGTCCCAGCGGAGCGAGGGCTGGGCCGGCAGCACGATCGTCAGCGGGCCGGGGGCGAACCGCTCCAGCAGCCTCTCGACCGGCTCGGGCACGACGGCCGCGAGCGCGTGCACCGCCTCGGGATCGGCCACGAGCACGGGCGGCGGGGACTGCCGCGTCCGGCCCTTGGCCGCCAGCAGCCTCTCGACCGCGCGGGCGGAGAAGGCGTCGGCACCGAGGCCCAGGACCGTGTCGGTGGGCAGGACCACCAGCTCCCCCCGGCCGACGGCCTGTCGGGCGGCCCGCACGGCGCCGAGGAGCGCTCCCCGGTCCTCGCAGTCGAAGATCTCTGACATAACCGCTCCATCGTATCCGCCGCCGGACGGCGCGTCGGGACCGAGCCGGGCGGGCACGCGGCTCCGGCGAAGGGGGTCCTCGACGGGCATGGCGGTCAGGGCCCCGCCGGGCGGGCACGCGGCTGTGTCCCCGGGGTCCGGGGACGCGCTTCGAGGCCGGAGGGCGCTGTGCGGGCGCGCTGAAGACCAAACGGGCGGTTCAGATGATGATCGTGCGGACGGAGCAGGGCTCAGCGGGCTCGGAGAGCGGAACTGACGCGGTCGCGACCGTTCAGATCCGCTTCGGTCCGGCTCTGCACCAGCCCGGCCGCGTCCAGCAGCGCCCGCACCGACCGACCCTGCCGCTCGTCGTGCTCGAGCAGGATCGCACCGCCCGGCAGCAGCCGACGGGCCGCGAAGCGGACGAGGACGCGGACGGCGTCCAGGCCGTCCGGGCCCGAGTAGAGCGCGGGCTCGGGGTCGAAGAGCCGCACCTCCGGGTCGAGCGGCAGGCACGCCTCGGGGATGTAAGGGGGATTGCTCGCGATGAGCGCGTACCGGGCCCCGCCCAGCGGGCGCGGATCGCCGATGCGGCCGAAGCGCGGCTCGATCGGCAGGCCGCTGCGCGCGACGTTGCGCAGCAGGTAGGGCCAGGCGTGCGGCGACCCCTCGAGCGCCGTCACCCGGGTGCCGCTCCCGGCCAGGCGCGAGGCCAGGCCGATCGCGATCGCGCCGGAGCCGGAGCCGGCGTCGAGCACGCCCGCCTCGGCGGCCCCGGGGACGGTCGTCAGGATCGTGCGCATCCGGGCCTCGGCGGCC
>JAUNLB010000083.1 GCA_030532485.1 Pseudoclavibacter sp. | reverse complement strand
CAAACCGGACCTAGAACCCGACCCGGAACCGGAACCCGACCCCGAACTCGACGAACCACCCTTCTGAGCGCCATGACGCAAACGGGGGGCACCGGGTGCGGCGATGCTCCCCGTAGCGAGAGCAGGCCCGAACGACCCGCAACCGGGACCGCCCACGTCGCGGCGCACGAGCCGCCTCACCGACACCCGCCCCACCGAGCCGCCCGGAATAGACATCCCGGATTACACCGGCCTCGGCGGACATCGCGCCTTTGAAGCCGCACCCCCTCGGAGGGGACACCGGAAGGGATTCGACATTCATGGGCTTTCCTCAATACACTGAACACGTGAGCCTGCTTCACCTCCCTCAGTTCGGTACCTCCGAACCGCCCCGCCCCGTCCGCATCGTGCCGCTCTCCCCCGTTCCCGGCGACGAACCCGACCCGGAGGCCTCGATCGAGACCGCCCCCACGCCGATCGTGCGGATGGCCCCCGTCGTGCGCGGGGACGCGGCGCCCGCCAAGCGCACCGTGGCCTTCGGCAGGTTCTCTGCCGTCAGCCCCGGGGCAGTCGAGCCGCCCATCATGCCGGTCCCCGGAGCCACGACCCTCGCCGGGCTCGCGCACCAGCGAAGCCACCGACCCCCCGCCGCCGATGCCGCACAGGCGCGACCGCAGCTACGCACCGGCGGCACCATCGTGCTGGACCGGGCTCGCGACCTCGCCGGGCAGAACCGGCCCGCGACCCCGGCGGCCCCCGCAGCCCCGCGGCCGGCGCGCACCGGCTCGGTGCAGCTGCCCCGCCTCCGCCCCCGCCCGTTCGGCGCCGCCGGCGCCCTGGGCCGGATCGCCGAGCTGCTCCTGCCGCGCCCCGCCGTCCAACGGACGGGAGGCGTGCGCAGGACCGGCCGCTGAGACCCGAACAGGATCGATTGATCCTCACTGTGCGACAATCGTGACCGGAGCCTCCGGTGCTCGCGCCCCCGGTTCCGCCTCCATCGTCCCCGAGCAGGGAGAGCCCCTCGCGTGTGCGGCATCGTCGGTCATGTCTCGACCAGCCCCGTCAACCAGCAGATCTACGACTCGCTGCTCCTCCTGCAGCACCGCGGCCAGGACTCCAGCGGCATCGCCACCGCGGACGGCAAGACCCTGCACCTGGTCAAGACCCGCGGCCACGTGCGCGAGGGCTACCGGACGCGCGATATGCGCACGCTGCTGGGCACCATGGGCCTGGGGCACGTGCGCTACGCGACCCGAGGCAGCGCCAAGCGCGAGGACGAGGTGCAGCCCTTCTACGTGAACGCCCCCTACGGCATCACGCTCGTCCACAACGGCAACCTCACGAACACCCGCGAGCTGAGCGACGAGCTCTACCGCATCGACCGCCGACACCTGAACTCTTCCAGCGACACGGAGCTGCTGCTCAACGTGCTCGCCAACGAGCTCCAGCAGGTCATCGTGGGCGACGAACTCACGCCCGACCAGGTTTTCGCCGCCATGCAGCGGCTGCACCGCCGCGTGGAGGGCTCCTACGCGGCCGTCGCGCTCATCGCCGGCTACGGCCTGCTGGCCTTCCGCGATCCCTTCGGTATCCGCCCGCTCGTGCTGGGCCACCGGCTCGACGAGGCGGGCCGGGACGAGTGGGTGGTCGCCTCCGAGTCCCTCGTGCTGGAGTCCGGCGGCTACCGGGTCGTGCGCGACGTGGAGCCCGGCGAAGCGGTGTTCATCGCCCCGGACGGCGAGCTGTCCTCCCGGCAGTGCGCAGAGCGGCCGCAGCTGATCCCCTGTTCCTTCGAGTACGTCTACCTCGCCCGCCCCGACTCGGTCATGAACGGCGTCTCGGTGTACGACGCGCGCCTGCGGCTGGGCGAGACGCTCGCGGGCGAGGTCGCCCGCGAGATCCCCGCCGGCGATATCGACGTGGTCATGCCGATCCCCGACTCGGCCCGACCCTCGGCCATGGAGATGGCCCAGAAGCTGGGCGTCTCCTACCGTGAGGGCTTCTACAAGAACCGCTACGTGGGCCGCACCTTCATCATGCCCGGCCAGAAGGTGCGCAAGCGGTCGGTGCGCCAGAAGCTCAACGCCCTGCCCACCGAGTTCGCGGGTAAGAACGTCCTGCTCGTGGACGACTCGATCGTGCGCGGCACCACCTCGAAGGAGATCGTGGAGATGGCCCGGCAGGCCGGCGCCCGCTCGGTCGCCTTCGCCTCGGCCGCCCCGCCGGTGCGCCACCCCCACGTGTACGGCATCAATATGCCCACCCGACGCGAGCTCGTCGCCGACGGCCGCACGGTGGAGGAGGTGGCCGCCGCGATCGGCGCCGACCGTCTCGTCTACCAGGACGTCGAGGACATGTGCGAGGCCATCACCCGCGGCTCGCAGCTCGAGCGACTGGAGACCAGCTGCTTCACCGGCGAGTACGTCACCGGCACGGTCACCCCCGAATACCTCGCCTGGGTGGAGGAGACCCAGCGCAGCTGAGCGCCCGGGACCTCTCAACGGGGCGTCGAGCGTTTCCGGCGGCACGGCGATTTCGGGTGCGGCGGCGAGCCTGCGTCGTACCCGCTGAGCCGGTACCGATATCACCAAGCCTCGCTCGGCAACGGCTGCATCTCGACGAAGAGGACGCCCAGATCGAGGAGGTCCTGCAGAGCCGCTTCACCCCGTTCATCGGTCAACTCGCCTGAAAGCGCCAGCCTGCGGAGGAGCGAGAGCACCTCTGGCGGCAGCAGCTGCAGAGCGAGCAAACGATCACGGACGCGCCGGCCCCTGATTCCCCCGAACAGGGCCTAGCGTGGAGGCGGAGGAGACCAGAGCCAGGAGGACGCATGGCGAGCAGCACCCGCTTGTGGCCCGATGCCTACGCGCGCAGCGCCGTCGCCCAGGCCGAGCCCGAGCAGCGGGAACGCCTGCGGCGCGCCTGGGAGACGGTGCGGGAACGCTCCCGAGCCGGGGACGGCCCCGGGGCGCGGCAGGCCTGGCGGCGCTTCGTCGAGCTGCTGGACGCGCACGTGCCCGACGGCGCCATCCGCTTCGGCATGCACCCCGGCAACGCTCCGGTGGAGGCGATCGGCCGACCCGATGCGCTCCCGGCCGCCGTGCTCTTCGACATGGACGGCACGCTCACCGACGTCTCGGGCGTGCGGCACTACGTGCGCCGCGAACGCAGACGCCGCAACTACGCCAAGTTCCACCGAGCCAGCGCCGTCTGCCCGCCCGTCCCGCAGGTGCTGGCCGCGGCCCGCGAGTGCCGCCACGCGGTCGTGGTCGTGACCGCCCGCAGCGAGGAGTTCCGCGTGGTCACCGCCGGCTGGCTGCGCAAATGGCGCGTCCCCTACGCGGAACTGCGCATGCGGGCCGAGCGGGACTTCCGACCGGACCGCGAGGTGAAGGAGGAGATCCTCGCGGAGCTGCGCCGCCGCTGGCGCATCGTGCACGCCTGGGACGACAACCCGCCGATCCTGGAGCTGTGGCGATCGCACGGCGTCCCCGTCACCGAGGTGCCCGGCTGGGACGAGCCGATCGCCTCCCCTGAATCCGCGCCGCCCGAGCCCGCGCCGAGCCGGAGGGGATAGCCTCGCCGCATGACATCCCGGCGGAAGACGCCCCCGCGGCCGCACGGTGGCTCGTCCTGCTCCTCGTCGCCTTCGCGCTCCTCAGCGCCCTCATCGGCTCCGGTCGGCTGGGCGGCACGCCGATCGAGCAGGCCGCGGGCGGCTGGTTCGCGAGCGACGCGACCCCCGTCGCCCCGGCCGGCCCCGCCTTCGCCATCTGGTCGCTCGTCTACCTGGGACTGGCCTGCCTGGCCGTGTGGCAGCTGCGCTCGGACTCGCCGCGCCTGGCCCGGGTGCGCCCGCACATCGCCCTGGGGGCGCTGTTCAACCTCGCCTGGATCGGCGCCGTGCAGCTCGGCTGGATCGTCCTGAGCCTGCCGCTGATCCTCGCGATCCTCGCCGTCCTGTTCACGGCCCTCCGGCGACTGGGCGACGCCCCGGGCGGCCGCTGGGAGGCGATCGTGCTGGACGGGGTGCTCGGCGCCTATCTGGGCTGGGTGACGGTGGCCGCCGTCGCGAACGCGACCGCGCTGGCCTGGTCCTTCGGCTACCGGGGCGAGCCGCTGGGCGAGACCGGCTACGCGATCGCCGCCGTGCTCGTCGCGCTGCTGCTCGCCCTCGCCACCAGTCTGGCCTTCGCCCGGATCGCCCCGGCGCTCGCGAGCGTCTGGGCCCTGGCCTGGATCGCCGTCGCCCGGGCCGGGACGGATCCCGCGATCGCCTGGGCGGCCGCCGCGGCCGGGCTCGTCCTGCTCGCGGTCGGAGTGTCCGCAGCGCTCCTACGCCGCCGGAGCCGGACCGACGAAAACCGTACGGACAGCGCAGGAGGCCGGGCATGACCCCCGACGAGCCGGACGGGAAGCGAGCCGGAGGGCCCCGGGAGGAGCGGAGGCGAAAGCAGGCGGACACGGGGCTTCGCATCGCGGTCGCCGGGGCCTCCGGCTACATCGGCGGCCGGCTCGTGCCGCGCCTGCTGGAGCAGGGGCACGAGCTGTCCGTGCTGACCCGCGACGCCGCCCGGCTGCGCGACGCGCCCTGGTCGGGCCGCGTGCGCATCGTCGAGGGCGCGCTGCAGGACGAGGGGGCGTGCGCGGCGCTGCTGGACGGCGCCGAGGTCGCCTACTACCTCGTGCACGGCATGTCCGGCGGCGACGACTTCGAGGCGGCCGAGCGCCGGGACGCCCGCGCCTTCGCGGTCGCGGCCAGGCGGGCCGGCGTCGGCCGGATCGTGTACCTGTCCGGGCTGCACCCGCACGGCGCCGGTCGGCTGAGCCGGCACCTGTCCTCCCGCGTCGAGGTCGGCGAGATCCTCGCGGCCTCCGGGGTGCCCGCCGTGGTCCTGCAGGCGGGGCTCGTGATCGGCTCCGGCAGCGCGAGCTTCGAGATGGTCCGGCACCTGAGCGAGGTGCTGCCGCTCATGCCGGCGCCCCGCTGGGTGCGCAACCGGATCCAGCCGATCGCGGTCCGCGACGCCCTGCACTACCTCGCGGCCGCGGCCCGCGCCCCGATCCCGGCGGGCGTCTACGACATCGGCGGCCCCGAGGTGCTGCGCTACAGCGAGATGATGCGCCGCTACGCGGCGGTCGCCGGGCTGCGCCCGCCGCTCGTGCTGCCGCTGCCCGTGCTCACGCCCCGGCTCGCCGCCCAGTGGGTGAACCTCGTCACCCCCATCCCGCGCGCGCTGGCGGTGCCCCTCGTGGAGTCCCTGCAGCACGACTGCGTCGTGCGGGACCGGGAGATCGACCGCTGGATCCCCCGTCCGGCGGAGGGGCTCACCCCCTACCGGCGCGCGGTCGCCCTCGCGCTGGAACGGATCGCCGCGGACGAGATCGAGACCTCCTGGTCCTCGGCCGTCGAGGCCCCGGCCCAGAGCCTGCCCGGCGACCCGGAGTGGAGCGGCCGGGCGGTGTTCACCGACGTCCGCGAGCGCCGCACGCCGGCCGAGGCGGAGCGGGTGTGGGGCATGATCGAGCGGATCGGCGGGCCCACCGGGTGGTACTCCTCCCGCTGGGCCTGGGCGCTGCGGGGCTTCGCGGACAAGCTCGTGGGCGGCCCGGGGCTCCGGCGGGGACGACGCAGCCGCTCCTCGTTGCGCGTCGGCGACGCCTTGGACTGGTGGCGGGTGGAGGCGCTGGAACCGGGGCGTCGGCTGCTGCTGCGTGCCGAGATGCGCACGCCCGGGCGGGCGTGGCTGGAGCTGACGGTCGAGCCCGGGCCGGGCGGCTCCAGGTACCGGCAGCGGGCCATCTTCTTCCCGCACGGCCTGGCCGGCAGGCTGTACTGGTGGGCGGTGCTGCCCTTCCACGGCGTCGTCTTCCGGGAGATGGCCCGGCGCATCACCGAACCCGCCGGGGGATAGCCGCGGCCCGAGGTTCAGGCCGGGCCGTCGGGGCCGGGCCGCTCGTCCTCGCCCCGCTCCTCTGCGTCGTCCTCCTCTGCGAACCGCACCTCGGTGCGGGCGAGCGTGACCCGCTGCGGCCGGGCACCGAGGCGGCCCACCAGCAGGCCCGCGACCCCGCCGAGGCCGAGCCCGATCGGGACGAGGAAGACGAGCAGGAAGCCGAAGACCTGGGTCTGGGAGAAGTGCAGATCCGGATTGGCGGGCACGAAGCCCGGCCGCTCGGGCACCGCGAAGGTCAGCGCGAGCGCCGCGAGGATCCCCGCGATCGCGCCGATCGCGAGGAAACGGCCGAGCCGCACCTGCCGGCGCAGCACGGCCGGCTCCTCCACCGTCCGCACGATGCGCCGCTGCGTGCCGTCCGACGCCTCCCCCGCTTCGAGGGATCGTGCTTCCTGCTCGCTCGGCTCGGGTTCCTCGACGGCTGGCATGGCCCTATTCTCCCGCATGCGCCGCGGAGCCTCCCGCAGGCGCCGCGGTCCGCTCGCCCCACAGCCGCTGCCAGGAGACCCCGAAGGCGCGCAGCATGCGCCGCAGCGTGGACAGCGAGAGCCCCACGACCGTGGAGGGGTCGCCGTCGACCCGGTCGATGAAGGGCCCGCCGAGCGAGTCGATCGTGAAGGCCCCGGCCACCTCCAGCGGCTCGCCGGAGGCGATGTAGGCGTCGATCTCGGCCTCCTCCAGGTCGGCGGCGAAGTGCACGGTCGCGCTGGCCGTCTCCCCCAGCCCGTCCGGGCCGGGGGCGCCCAGTCCCGGCGCGGGCGCGGGGCCCGTCCTCGAGGCGTCGGCCGCGCGCAGGTCCACGAGCCAGTGCCCGGACCACAGGGTGCCGGTCGCGCCGCGCTGGACGAGCCAGCGCTCTCGGGCCCGCTGCGGGGTGTGCGGCTTGCCGTGCACGATCCCGTTGATCTCGAACACGGAGTCGCCGCCCAGCACGAAACCGTCCAGCGGGCCGCCGCTCAGCGGGTCGCGCAGCCCCTCGCGGCGGGCGACCTCCAGGGCTTTGGCGCGCGCGAGGGCCTGCACGGTCTCGGCCGGGCCGATGTCCTCGACGCGGCGGCCGCTCGCCTCGGCCAGCCGCGCCAGCGCGGCCGCCTCGTCCACCCGGGAGGGGAGCACGATCGGCTCCACCCCCGCCTGTCGCAGCAGCTGCAGCCGGGCCGGGGAGGAGGAGGCGAGGTAGAGGCGCATGCCCTCCACGCTAGCGTCAGGCGCCGATGCGTTCGGCGACGAGGGGGCCGCCGGTGTGCGGCGCCTCGTCCGGGCCGCCGATGCGCCAGGCGCCGTCGAGGGCCGCCAGGGCGCGCTCGAAGCGGCGCTCGTCGTCCGCGAGCAGCGTGAACAGCGGCTGCCCCGCCCGCACCGGATCGCCCGGTTTGGCGTGCAGCTCCACGCCCGCGGCGTGCACGACCGCGTCCTCGCGCCGGGCCCGGCCGGCGCCCAGCCGCCAGGCGGCGATCCCGAAGGGCAGGGCCCGCTGCTCGACGAGCACGCCGTCGCGCTCCGCGGTCACGGTGTGCGTCTCGCGCGGCTCGGGCAGCGGCGCGTCCGGGTCCCCGCCCTGGGCTCGGATCATCCGGCGCCAGCGGTCCATGGCCCGGCCGTCCGCGAGCGCCGCGGCCGGGTCCGCGTCCTCGCGGCCGGCCAGTCGCAGCATCTCGCGGGCGAGCGCGAGGGTCAGCTCGACCACGTCGTCGGGGCCGCCGCCGGCGAGCACCTCCAGCGACTCGCGCACCTCGTTGGCGTTGCCGATCGCGCGCCCGAGCGGCACCTCCATGTTCGTCAGCAGCGCCGAGGTGCGCACGCCCGCGTCCTCGCCGAGCTCGACCATGACCCGTGCGAGCTCGCGCGAGCGCTCGATCTCGCCCATGAAGGAGCCGGAGCCGAACTTGACGTCCAGCACGAGCGCCCCGGTACCCTCGGCGATCTTCTTGGACATGATGCTGGAGGCGATCAGGGGGATGCAGTCGACGGTGCCGGTCACGTCCCGCAGGGCGTAGAGCTTGCGGTCGGCCGGGGCGAGCCCGGCGCCGGCCGCGCACACCGCCGCGCCGACCGAGCGCAGCTGCTCGAGCAGCTCCTCGTTGCTCAGCTCCGCCCGCCAGCCGGGGATCGACTCCAGCTTGTCCAGGGTGCCGCCGGTGTGTCCGAGGCCCCGGCCGGACAGTTGCGGCACGGCGGTATCGAAGCAAGCGACCAGCGGCGCGAGGGGCAGGGTGATCTTGTCGCCGACCCCGCCGGTGGAGTGCTTGTCGGCGGTCGGGACCCCGAGCGAGGAGAAGTCCAGGCGCTCGCCGGTGGCGATGATCGCGGCGGTCAGCTCGGCGGTCTCGCGCCGGTCCATGCCGTTCAGGAAGATCGCCATGGCCATGGCGCTCATCTGCTCGGGGGCGACCAGATCGGCGGCGTAGCCGTCCACGAACCAGCGGATCTGCTCGCCGCTCAGGGTCTGGCCGTCGCGTTTGGCCCGGATGAGGTCGACGGCGTCGAAGCGGGGGGCTGCGGGAGTCGTCACGTGGTCCTCCTGGGTGCGGTCGGGGCGGTCGGGCGGTCGCGGCGCTCGAGGTCCTCCGGCCCGAAGGCCTGCGGCAGGACCGCGTCGAAGGGCAGCACGCCGCGCGGCGTGTCCACGAGCATGCCGGGGGCCGCGAACTCGCTGAGCAGCTGTCGGCAGCGTCCGCAGGGCATGATCGTCTCCCCTTCGCCGTTGCAGCAGCTGAAGGCGGCCAGTCGGCCGCCGCCGCCGGCGTGCAGGGCGGAGACGAGGCCGCACTCGGCGCACAGCCCCACGCCGTAGGAGGCGTTCTCGACGTTGCAGCCGGTCACGATCCGCCCGTCCTCGACCAGCGCCGCGGCCCCCACCCGGTAGCCCGAGTAGGGGGCGTAGGCGCGGCGGGCGGCCTGGCGAGCGGCGCGCCGCAGCGCCGCCCAGTCCACGGCGTCCGGGACGCCGGCCCGCCCGCCGGCCGGGCGCTCCCGCCCGCTCACGAGGGGATGTAGGGCTTGCCGTCGGCGGCCGGCGCCCGGGACTGCCCGACGAAGCCCGCGACCGCGAGGATCGTGACGAGGTAGGGGATCATGGCCATGAACTCGGCGGGCACGTTCGCGCCGACCTGCGAGGCGAGGGCCTTGAGGTTGGAGGCGAAGCCGAACAGCAGTGCCGCGAGGGCGGCGTAGACGGGGTGCCAGCGGCCGAAGATGAGCGCGGCCAGGGCGATGTAGCCGGCGCCGGAGGTCATCTCCCGCGTGAACTCGCCCACCATGCCGAGGGTGAAGAAGGATCCGCCGGCCCCCGCGATCGCGCCCGAGAGCAGCACGTTGCGGAAGCGGGTGGGGTTCACCCGGATGCCGACCGTGTCGGCCGCCTTGGGATGCTCGCCCACGGCACGCACCCGCAGGCCCCAGCGGGTGCGGAACAGCGCGAAGGCGAGCGTCGGCACCAGCAGGAACATGAGGTAGACGATGGGCGTGTTGTTGAACAGCAGCGGCCCGATCACCGGGATCTCGCTGAGTCCGGGCAGCGGCAGCACCGGGTACCGCGGCGGCGCGTTGTACCGCGCGGGGTCGTCGCTCATGAGGCTGGAGTAGAGGAAGTTCGTCAGCCCGATCACGAGGATGTTGACGACCACGCCCACGACGACCTGCTCCACGACGTAGCGGATGGAGAACACGGCGAGCACGAGCGAGACGAGCACGCCGGCCACGACGCCGCCGAGCAGGCCCGCGACCGTGCTGCCCGTCATGGAGGCGATGAGCGCCGAGGTGAAGGCGCCGGCCAGCAGCTGCCCCTCGATGGCGATGTTCACCACGCCGGCCCGTTCGCTCACGAGCCCCGCCATGGAACCGAAGATGAGGGGGGTGGAGAGGGCGAGCGCGCCGGTCAGCAGCCAGCTCAGCGGGACGTTGCTGCCCGCGCCGATGAACACCACGAGCGCGACGACCCACAGCAGCCCGAAGAGGGGGGCGAACCAGGGCGGCACGGACCTTGCGCGCGCGGCCCGCAGGAAGGAGACGAGCGTCATGGCGGCCAGCCCCGCGCCGAGCAGGAGGTTCGTCAGGAGCGTGGGCAGCAGCAGGGGCGCGAGCTCCAGCCGGACGGCCCGGTCGTTCAGGTCGATGCGCGTGACCCGGTCCCCCGGCACCGGCAGGGCGAGCAGCAGGATCTCGACGAGCGTGCAGAGCGCGAAGGCGACGGGCGCCTTCCAGCTGCGGGTCTGCTTCACCTCGGCGGGGGCGGGCGCGGGGGCGGCCTCGGCCACCGCGGCGGTGGGGATGCTCATGCCTGGACCTCGCTGTGCTCGGCCTCGCCGCGCTTCGCGCGCTGTGCGCGCACGCGGTCGAGGAGTGCGACGCCCGTGGGGACGGGCAGTCGGAAGATCGCGCGGACCAGGGGCGGCGCCGCGATGAACAGCACGATGAGCCCCTGGATGACGGCGACGATGTCGATGGGGATGCCCTCGATCGCGCGCATCGGGAAGGAGCCCGCCTTGAGCGCGCCGAACAGCAGCCCCGCGAGCACGATGCCGAGCGGATGGTTGGCGCCCAGCAGGGCGACCGTGATGGCGTCGAAACCGATGCCCGCGTCCACGCCGGCGTCGTAGCCGGCCGGCACCTGGCCGAGCACCTGGGTGGCGCCCGCGAGCCCCACGAACGCGCCGGAGAGCCCCATCGTGACGGCCGTGACGAGTCCCACGTCGATGCCCGCGGTGCGGGCGGCGGCCGGGTTGTGGCCGACCGCGCGGATCTTGAAGCCGATCGTGGTGCGGTCCATGATCCACCAGTAGGCGACGGCCGCGAGGATCGCCAGCAGGAAGCCGAGCCCCAGCTCGCCGAACAGCTTCGGCAGCCGCGCGGTCTCCAGGATCGCCTTGGCCTTGGCGTTGCCGCCGGCGCCGGGCGCCTGGAACAGGGGGGTCTTCAGCAGGAAGCTGATCAGGAAGTAGGCGATGTAGTTGAGCATGATCGTGACGATCACCTCGTGCGCCCCGATTTGCGCCTTCAGCCAGCCGGCGATCGCCCCCATCAGCGCCCCGCCCGCGAGGCCCGCGAACACCGCCGCCAGCAGGTGCACGACCGGCGGCAGCGGCAGGGAGGCGCCGATCAGGCCCGTGAACAGGGCCGCGACGAGCATCTGCCCGCGGCCGCCGATGTTGAAGAGCCCGGCCCGGAAGCCGACCGCGACGCCCAGGCCCGCCGCGATGAGCGGGGTCGCCCACTGCATGGTGCTCGTCAGCGGCGTGAAGCCGCTGCGGGGACTGAACACGGCGCCCTGCAGGAACGCCGAGAAGGCGCCGCTGACGACCCGCCCGGCCGCCGCGAAGGTGTCGGCGGGGCGGGCGAAGAAGTAGCCCGCGGCCCGCTGCACCTCGGCGTCGGCGGCCACCACGAGCAGCGAGCCGATGAGCATCGCCAGCAGGACGGCCAACACCGAGCGCAGCACGCCGCCGCCCAGCAGATCCCGCCAGAACCCGCGCCACGGGTCCCTGCGGACGATCTCGGCGGTGATCCGCTCCGGACGCCGGGGCGTTCTCGCCATCCGCTGCTCCGTCCCGCTCATGCCGCGACCCCCGCCATCATCTGCCCGAGCGTCTCGCGCGAGGTGCCCGGGTCCACGATGCCGACGCTGCGGCCCTGGTACATGACCATGATCCGGTCCGCGAGCTGGACGACCCCCGCCAGCTCGGTGGGCACGATTAAGCACGGGGTGGCGGCGTGCCGCCCCCCCACCCTCTGGTCGTG
>JAUNLB010000082.1 GCA_030532485.1 Pseudoclavibacter sp. | reverse complement strand
AGCCCGAAACCGGAGGCGAGGCGGACTCGGAAGCGGCGGTGGAGGCGGAGACGGGCCCGGATTCTGCGGGCGCCCCGGCGCCCTAGCGGGACCGCGGCGGCCGGGTCCGCTATCGTCGCGGGCAGGAGCACGGCGTGCGTGCCGTCCCGGGCCGCCGCCGGAACGGATCGCACCCAGAACGAGGAGCCACCCATGCAGCAACGTCGAGCCAAGATCGTGGCCACGCTCGGCCCGGCCGTCACGAGCCCGGAGGGCATCCGCGAGCTGCTGCGCTCGGGCGCGAACGTGACCCGCATGAACATGAGCCACGGCACGCACGAGGTGCACGCCGGCAACTACCGGCTCGTGCGCGAGGCCTCCGAGGAGCTCGGCCTGCCGGTCGGCATCCTCGCCGATCTGCAGGGCCCGAAGATCCGCCTGGCCACCTTCGAGGACGGCCCGCACCTGCTGGCCCCGGGCGACGTGTTCCGGATCACCAGCCGGGACGTCCCCGGCACCCGCGAGCTGGTGGGCACCACCTACAAGGGGCTGCCCAACGACGTGCGCCCCGGCGACCCGCTGCTCATCGACGACGGCAAGGTGCTCGTGCGGGTCCTCTCCAGCGACGGCGAGACGGTCACCACGACCGTGGAGGTCGGCGGGGAGGTCTCCAACAACAAGGGCATCAACCTGCCCGGCGTCGCGGTCGACGTGCCCGCGCTCTCCGAGAAGGACGCGGAGGACCTGCGCTGGGCGCTGCGGCAGGGCGTGGACATGATCGCCCTCTCCTTCGTGCGCGGGCCCGAGGACATCGCCCCGGTCCACGCGATCATGGCCGAGGAGGGCGTCACGGCCCCGGTGATCGCGAAGATCGAGAAGCCCCAGGCGGTGGATCGGCTGGACGAGATCGTGGACGCCTTCGACGGCATCATGGTCGCCCGCGGGGACCTGGGGGTCGAGCTGCCCCTGGAGGCCGTGCCGATCGTGCAGAAGCGCGCGATCGAGCTCTGCCGCCGCCGCGCCAAGCCGGTCATCGTGGCCACCCAGATGCTGGAGTCGATGATCGCCAACCCCCGCCCCACCCGGGCCGAGGCCAGCGATGTGGCCAATGCGGTGCTGGACGGCACCGACGCGCTCATGCTCTCCGGCGAGACGAGCGTCGGCGCGCACCCCTTCGAGGCGGTGCGCACCATGTCCCGCATCATCCAGTCCACCGAGGAGCACGGCCTGGACCGCATCCCGCCGCTGGGCAGCAAGCCCTACACCCAGGGCGGGGCGATCACCCTGGCCGCGGCGGAGGTGGGCGAGTTCCTGGGGGCCGAGTACTACTGCGTGTTCACCGAGTCGGGCGACTCGGTGCGGCGCATGTCCCGGCTGCGCACCCGCATCCCCACGATCGCCTTCACCCCGCGGGAGACGATCCGGCGGCGCATGAGCCTGTACTGGGGCGTCGACTCCTACCTCGTGGACCGGGTGACGCACACGGACGCGATGTTCATCCAGGTGGACGAGTATCTGCTCTCGCGCGGCCTCGCGAAGCGGGGCGACAAGGTCGTCATCGTGGCCGGCTTCCCGCCGGGGATCGTGGGTTCGACGAACGACATGCGCGTGCACCGGATCGGCGACGCCGTCGACCAGCTGGCTCCCGCCTACGAGTCGCGCTACCGCTTCCGCTGACGCCGAGGACGGCGACATGTCTCCGCGAGGCGCGCACCCCGTCGCCCCGTTCCGGCCTCGGAGCCGTCTCCGAGGGGGTTCGCCGCGATGAGAGCGGTCCAGCTCCTGCTCCTGTCCGGCGGCCGCTCGGGGCGCCGTCTCGGCGTGCGCGGCCTGTCGGCGGAGTCGGCCGTCACGGTGCGGCTGCCCGCGCTGGGGTTCCTCTCCCGGACGCGGGACCGGCTGTTGCGCCTGCTCGAGGGAGCCGAGCGCACGCTCGTGCTCGCCGACCGCAGTGCTCTCCGACTGCTGCGCGCCGGCCGCCTGCCCTCCCCGCTGCTGCGACGCGTGCGCGTCGTCGTCGCGGCGTCGGACGGGTCCGTGCAGACGGTGGCGGGAACCGCCTTGGCCGCAGCCCACCGGCCGCCGGGCCGGTCGGCGCACCGGCGGCTGGGGTCTCTGCTCGATCGGGAGCTCGACCGATTGCGCACCGAGGGGGAGGCCGCGATCCGCGCGCGGCTTTCGCGTCCGGCTCGGATCGTGCTCGTCTCGCCGCCCTTCTCGGGACATCTGCACCCGCTGCTCGGCGTCGCCCACGCTCTGCGCGAGCGCGGCTGCCGCGTGCTCGTGTGCTGCACGAGGGACCGACGCGAGCAGATCGAGGGGGAGGGCCTGGAGTTCCTGCCGCTGCTCGCGGGCCGCGAGGAGCGGGTGCAGGCGCTGGCGGGCGTGAACCGGCGCGGCCTTCGCGCGCTGCCGAGGACGCTGCGGGATTTGCGCCGAGCGCTGCGACTCATGGAGGCGATGGTCGAGGAGCTCGTGGCCGGGCTCGGGGACGCGGTCCCGGACGCGCTGGTCGCGGATATGACCCTGCCCTTGGCCGGGGCCGCGGCCGAGCGCCTCGGTTGTCCGTGGGTCACCGCGCATCCCTCGCCGTGCGTGATCGAGACCCCCGACGGCCCGCCCTGCTCCTTCGGCGGGCTCGGCCCGGCCCGTTCGGGGTCCGAGCGTCTGCGGGAGTCCGTGCTGCGGGCCTGGGGGCGTCTGGTCAAGGGCGTCTTCTTCCACCTCGTCGTGGGCCGCCAGCCCTTCCTCGTCCGGTTCCCGGGCGCGCGGCGGGCGGACGGCTCGGAGTGCTTCTACTCGCCGAGCCGCATCCTCTGCCTGGGCGACCGGGAGTTCGAGTTCGCTCGGCGATGGCCGCGCTCCGTGCGCTTCACGGGTCCCGTCGCCTACACGCCGCGGGGCCCGCTTGCGGGCACGGGCGCATCGGCTGCGCTGCGTCGCGGCCGACGCCCGCTCGTGGTCTGCACCTTCGGCACCCATCTGCCGCACGTCAAACGGCAGCTGCCCGTTCTCCTTCGCCGGGCTGCGGCGATGGCGCCGGAGGCGGAAATCGTGCTGGCCTCCGGTCGCCCCCGGCCCATCGAGGGCTTCGACGGTTTCGGTCCGGACCGGGAGCGGGAGAACCTGCGCCTGGTGCCCTGCCTCGACTACGCCCGCCTCGACGAGGCGGACCTCGTCGTCCATCACGGCGGCGCCGGGGCCTGCTGGGCGGCTCTGGCCTCCGGGCGCAGACAGATCGTCGTCCCCGCCGATTACGACCAGCCGGACAACGCCGAGCGGCTCGCCCGCCGGGGGCTGGCGGTACGCCTGCGGACGCCGGCACAGCTGCCGGGCGCGATCCGTTCGGCGCTCGACTCGATGATCGACGGCCCGGACCCGGCCGCTGCGGCGCGCCTGGCGTGGCAGAGGCGCCTGCGTGCCGTCGACGGGGCTGGGCGGGCCGCCGAGCAGATCCTGCTCGATATGGGTCGGTGAAGGAGCCTCGGGAGGCAGCCGAGGGGGAGGGATTGCCAAAGCTCAGCTTTGAGGTTAGCCTTACCTGGATCATCGGCGGCCCGTCCGTCAACCGTCTCTCGAAGGAGATCTCCTGACTATGCGCATCCGACGCGCCTCCATCTTCGCCGCGGCCGCGGCGGCTCTGCTCTCGCTGACCGCCTGCTCGGCCCAGGGCGGCACCGACCCGGTCGCCTCCGAGGGCGCCGCGGGCTCGCCCGCTGCCGAGCAGAGCTCTGCGGTCGATCTGACGCTCACGACCGTCGACGGCGACGTCGACCTCAAGGCCGTGCCCGAGCGCGTCGTGGTCTTCGACTACGCGGCGCTGGACACCCTGCACGCCCTGGGCCTGGACGATGTCGTGGTCGCGACCCCGACCGAGCTGCTGCCCGAGCACCTGTCCTCGTTCAAGGACAACCCGAAGGTCGCCAACGCCGGCTCCCTGAAGGAGCCCGACTTCGACGCGGTCGCGAACGCCGAGCCGGACCTGATCATCGCCTCGGCCCGGAGCGCGGACGCCGTGCCCGAGCTGCAGAAGATCGCCCAGGTCGTGACGCTCACCCCGGACACCGCCGACTACCTCAACAGCGTCGAGGAGCGGGCCCTGGACCTCGCCGGCGTCTTCGGCAAGCAGGACGCGGCCCAGGCCGAGGTGGACAAGATCCAGGCCCTGCGCGGCGAGATCGAGAAGCTGGCCCCGAACGCGGGCGCCGGCCTGTTCGTGAGCGTCTCCGGCGGCAAGCTCAGCGCCTACGGCCCCGGCCCGGCGACCCGCTACGGCTTCGTCTTCGACGATCTGGGCGTCCAGAGCGCCGCCCCCATCACGAGCGAGGACCGTCACGGCCAGCCGATCTCCTTCGAGTTCATCTCGGAGCACAACCCCGCCTGGATGATCGTCATGGACCGCGACGCGGCCATCGGCGAGCAGGGCCAGTCGGCCAAGGAGGTCCTGTCCAACGAGCTGGTGAACGGCACCGACGCGGCCAAGAACAACCGCATCGTCTACATCTCGGCCCAGGAGTGGTACCTGGTCTCCGGAGGCCTGACCACGACCCAGACCATGCTCGAGGAGGCCAAGCAGGCCCTCACCGCGTGACCGTGTTCCGAGCATGGTTCGCCCGCCGGGGCCTCTGGCTCCTTTCGGCCGTGCTCGTCGCGCTCGGCGTCGCCAGCCTCTTCACCGGGGTCGGCGACGTCGGCGCGTCGGGCGCGCCCGACTATCTGGGCCTCAGCCGCTTCCCGCGCACCGCGGCGCTCGTGCTGTCCGGATCGTCCCTCGCCCTGTGCGGGATGATCATGCAGATGCTCGCCCGAAACCGCTTCGTGGAGCCCTCCACGGCCGGCACCGTGGACGCCGCGGCGCTCGGGGTGGTGCTCGTCGCGATCCTGGTGCCGGGCCTGCCGGTGGCCGCGCGCCTCGGGGTCGCGGCGCTGTCCGCCCTGGCCGGGACCGCGCTGTTCATGCTGGTGCTGCGCCGGATCCGCATGAGCGATCCGCTCGTGGTGCCCCTGGTGGGCATCATGCTGGGCGGGATCATCGGTGCGGTCACGAGCTACCTGGCGCTGCAGTACGACCTGCTGCAGGCCCTCTCGGCGCTCTCCTCGGCGAACTTCGCGGGGGTGCTGCAGGGCCGCTACGAGCTGCTGTGGCTGCCCGGCGCGCTGGCGGTCGTCGCCTATATCGCCGCGGACCGCTTCACGGTCGCCGGCCTCGGCGACGCGGTGACCACGAACCTCGGCCTGAACTACCGGCGGGTCACCATGCTCGGACTGCTCGTGGTCTCGATCACGGTCGCGGTGATCGTCATCCACGTCGGCTCGCTGCCCTTCCTGGGACTCATCGTTCCGAACATCGTGGCCATGGCGCTGGGGGACAATGTGCGCAGGACCGCCCCCTGGATCGCCATGATCGGCGCGATCCTCGTGCTCTGCTCGGACCTGATCGGCCGTCTCGTGAAATACCCCTACGAGGTGCAGGCGGGCCTGGTGATGAGCGTGTTCGGGGCGGCGGTGTTCCTCGTGCTCCTGCTGCGCCCCCGGCGCGCACGCGGCCGGGTCCGGAAGGAGGCGGCCCGTGCCTGAACCTCCCGCTCGGCAGCGGAGCGCCCCCGAACGCGCCGCCTCGCCCGGCGCCGCCGCAGTCGCGCAGCGACGAGCCCAGGAGCGGCGCGATCTGCTCCTGATCGGCGTGCTCACGATCGCGGCGGCCGGATGCGCCGCGCTCTTCCTCACCGTCGGGGTGAGCGGCAACGTCGCCTACATCGTGGGCAGGCGCTCCGGCACGCTCGTCGCCCTCGCCGTCGTCGCGGCCGCCGTGGCCTGCTCCACGGTCGTGTTCCAGACGATCACCGAGAACCGGATCCTGACGCCTTCGATCATGGGTTTCGATGCGATGTACGTGCTGCTGCAGACCACGGTCGCCTACACCCAGGGCGCATCGGGGCTCTCCCTGTTGGGCCCGCTCGGCCAGTTCTGGCTGGAGCTGGGGATCATGCTGGCCGGTTCCGTGCTGCTCTACGGCTCGCTGCTGGCGGGCCGGGTGCCGATCTTCCGGCTGCTGCTGGTGGGGGTCGTGCTCGGCCTGCTGTTCCGCGGGCTGTCCTCGTTCATGCAGCAGCTGCTCACCCCCGACGCCTTCCTCGTCGTCCAGGACCGGCTCTTCGCCCGCTTCACGGGCGTGCAGAGCGAGCTGCTGGTGCCGGCCGTGCTGCTCACGGGCGCCGCGATCGGGCTGCTCCTCTTCGACGTGCGCCGCTACGACGTGATGTCCCTGGGCCGCGACACCGCGACCGGCCTGGGCGTGGATCCGGCTCGGCTGCGGCTGCGGGCGCTCGTGGCGACGGCCGTGCTCGTCTCGGTCTCCACCGCACTGGTCGGGCCGGTCACCTTCTTCGGCCTGCTCGTGGCCCACCTCGCCTACCGACTGGTGCGGGTCTCCCGGCACGCGAGCCTGCTGCCGGTCGCGGCGCTCGTCGCGCTCATCGCGCTCGTCGGGGGACAGGCCCTGCTCGAGCACGTCTTCAAGCTGGGGACGACGCTCTCGATCCTCATCGAGTTCGCCGGGGGGCTGTTGTTCATCTTCCTGCTGCTGCGCCGGAGGTCCCTGTGATTCCGGAGGGAAGCTTCCGTGACCCGCATCGATCCGATTGTTCTGCTGCTGCGCCGAAGACCCCTCTGACCTCCGGGAGGAAGACCACGTGATCCGCATCGACTCGATCACCAAGCGCTACGACGAGGCGAGCGTCGTCGAGGACGCGACGCTCGAGATCCCGGCCGGCGGGGTGACCGCGATCATCGGGCCCAACGGGGCGGGGAAGTCCACCCTGCTGAAGATCGTCAGCCGGCTGGAGCCGGCCACTTCCGGCACCGTGACCGTGGACGGCCTGGACGTGGCCCGCACGAAGTCCGCGGTGCTCGCCAAACGTCTCGCGGTGCTGCGGCAGGACAACCACGTGACCATGCGGCTCACGGTGCGGGAGCTGGTCTCCTTCGGCCGCTTCCCCCACTCGCAGGGGCGGCTGAACGTCGAGGACATGGCGCACGTGGACCGGGCGATCGGCTTCCTGGGGCTGGAGGAGCTGCAGGAGCGCTTCATCGACGAGCTCTCCGGCGGGCAGCGGCAGCGGGCCTTCGTCGCGATGGTGCTGTGCCAGGACACCGACTGCATCCTGCTGGACGAACCGCTCAACAACCTCGACATGCAGCACTCGGTGGCCATGATGCGGCATCTGCGGCGGATCGCGCACGAGTTCGGCAAGACGATCGTGATCGTCATCCACGACATCAACTTCGCCTCCTGCTACGCGGACGCGATCGTGGGCATGCGCGACGGCCGGGTCGTCTGTCACGGGCCGGTCGAGGAGATCATGACGAGCGAGCGCCTGGCCGAGATCTACGGCTTCCACATCCCGATCCACCACGTCTCCGGCCGGCGGCTGGGGCTCTACTACTGGTCGCACGAGGAGGACCGGGAGGGCGAGGCGGCGCAGGACGAGCGCGAGGGGGCCGCCTGAGCCGACGGGGCCGCGTTCTCGGTAGCCTGACGGCATGCTCGTCGAAGGTCTCTCCGCCCCCGTCGTCGCCGCGATCGTCGCGGCCCTGCTCGCCGTGGTCGGCGTGGCGGGGATCGTGCTGCCGGTGCTGCCCGGCTCGATCACGATCGCCGCGGGCCTGCTGGTGTGGGCGATCTGGGGCGGCTCCTCCTGGGGGTGGATCGCCTTCGGCGTGGGCCTGGTGTTCGTCCTCGCGGGCATGCTCGCCGGCTGGGTGCTCACCAAACGGAACCTGGACGGCCGCGGCATCCCCGGCTGGCCGGTGCTGGTCGGCGTTGCGGCGGGGGTGCTCGGCATGTTCGTCCTGCCCGCTCTGGGCTTGCCGATCGGCTTCGTGCTGGGCCTGTTCCTGGCCGAGCTCGTGCGTCTGCGCGAGTTCCGGGAAGCGGTGCGGACCTCCTGGCTCGCGATCCGCACGCTCGGGCTCGGGATGCTCATCGAGCTGGGCTGCGCGGCGGTGGCCGGCGCCCTGCTGACCGTCTCGATCGTCACCCGCTTCACCCTCGAGCGCTGAGCAGGCGCGAGCACCGAGCGACGCGCCGGGCTCGGGTTCAGCGTGCCTCGCGTTTCGCGAGCACCATCTCGACCGCCTGAGCGATGCGCCGCGCCCGGGTGGCCGGCCGCACTGCCTCCGAGATCCAGCGCAGATACTCGCGGCGGTGGCTGGGCGATAGCGCGTCGAAGGCGGCCAGCGCCTCCGGGTTCTCGCGCAGGGCCGCCCGCAGATCGTCCGGAACTTCGTCGTTCGACTGCTGCATGCGGTCAGCGTACTCGGATGTCTGGCGCTGCGGGTCTTCTCCGACTGCTGCGTGCGGTCGGCGTACTCGGAGGTCTTCACCCGCCACCGCTCTCACCGTTCAGAGCCGTTCCTCCCCGGGGAACACGCCTGGAGACCGACGGTACGGGCGGCCTGGTTGAGACGGTGGTCGCAGCTGAGGATGGCATCCGCCTCGAGCCGTATCGCGGCTTCGAGGGGCACCATCCGAGCGAGCGGGAAGTCTGTTGTTGGTCGAAACGAAGGAGCTCCCCTTGCGTAACTCGCGAATCACCCTGCCGGATTCATTGAGGAGTTCACGCTGTGAGGTCATCTCGATTCCAGTTTCGGCGTCGCGCATGGCATGAACGTGGCATGCGTGCCACGCTTTCGCGGTCTCGATGTGCGATACCGGGTGCTGCTCGCCCTGCGATCAGGGGAGGACCGGGATCGACGGGGCGGGGATCCCGTCGAGGAAGCGGGTCTTCGGTGATGCCGCCGATTCCGGGAGCCGGCCGGGGTGGTTGTGCGGCCTCTGCCGGGATAGGCTCGAGGGTATGGATTCCGCGGCGACCCCTCTGGTGGTGCTGCTCGGTCTCGACGAGGCGCTCGCCGCCGCCTGGCGCACGGAGTTCGGCGAGTGGGCGGGGGAGGTCGAGGTCCGCGGCGCTCCCGTCGAGACGGTGCTGGGCGAGGTGGACGCGGTCGTGGCCGCGGGCAACAGCTACGGCGAGATGAGCGGGGGCGTCGACCTGGCCCTCGCCAGAGCCCTGCCGGAGGTGCAGCGGCGCGTCTGGCGGAGGATCGACGAGCGGCACCTCGGCTATCAGCCCGTCGGCACCGCCGAGATCGTGCCGACGGGCCGCTCGGGCTGCCGCTGGCTGGTCTACGCCCCCACCATGCGGGTGCCCATGCCGCTCGAAGGCGGCCTGGAGATCGCGGTGCACGACGCGTTCTGGGCCGCCCTGACGGCGATCGGCCGCCACAACGCGAGGTCCGGTGTCGAGGAGCGGATCGGCTCCTTCGCCTGCCCGGGGCTCGGCACCGGCACCGGACGGGTGCCGCCGACGCGGGCGGCGGCCCTCATGGCGGCCGCCTACCGGTGTTGGCGCACGAGCCCCGCGAGCCCGGCGCTTCGGGAACGGCTCCTCGACGGCTGATAGGTCGCTCGGGAGGCGATCGTGATCGACTGGACGGCCTGTTCGGACGCCGAGCTGGCGGCGCTGGCGCGGGCCCTGCACGAGGCGAGGTTCGCCGAGGAGCCCGACGACCCGCTGCTGTGGCAGTCGCCGATCGTGGTCGACCTGCACGTGGCCGTCCTGGCGGAGCAGCGGCGAAGAGGCGCCGGCCGTCGCAGGCGCAGCGCTGAGGCCGAGGAACGATGGCTCCTGTGGCGGAACCGTCCGGAACGGTCGACCGTCATCCGCAGGCTCGCCCGGGACCCGGGGCTCCTCCGACTCGCGCACGAAGACGGTGGCCGCTCGCTGCGGCAGCTGCTGCGCCCCTTCGTCTTGGACGACGCCGATGTGGAGGCATTGCTGGCGACGGCCTGCGCCCGGGAAGAGCCGTCCTGCGACCCGTCGCTCCCGGGGAGTGGAAGCGTCCACCGGGGGCCGGGTGCCGCCGAGGGGCGAGCGACGGACCATGCCGAGGAGTGCGGCGCGTGAGTTTTCGCGGCGATGTGGCGGGGGAGGGGCGTCGTGAGCGTCTGGGAGCCGGCTGAATGGCACAGGGACATGAGGTGTCCGCTCCGGACCACCCCGAGCACGGGAGAGACCGAGATGTTCATCGAGGAGGAGTCGATCCAGGTTCTCCTGGCTGCTCGACTGGCTCGCCGACCCGTCGGTGCCTTCCCGTGCTCGGGTGTGGCGTGGCAGGGCGAGCCCGTTGTGACCGCCTTCGTCTGGCGCCGTGCGACACCGACCTCCTCGCGGTCCGGATCCGTGAAGGGACGCTCCGATTTGAGGGGACGGAGGAGGCGCGCAGTCGGCTGACGGAGGAGGCAGCCTTTCTGCTTGCCGATGCTCGCGGGGGTGTGGGGCTCCACATCGAGCACGACCCGCGACACCCGGTCCTGTCCGAGGGGAGCGTTCCGCTCGTCCTGGCCGTCGAAGCGGGGAACGGATGAGTCCGGTTCCCTGATATCCTCGGAAGAGCCGGTGATTGTCTATTTCTCTGGAGTTGGTCTCGTGAAGGATTTCCGAGCGTTCCGGAACAGGCCGACGGTGATGGGCACCTCGGCCGAGCTGGTCGTGATGCGGGCTCTTCGGGCGATGCCACTGGAATACCTTTCGGCCCACCGCGACGAATTCCTCGAGGTCGTGAAAGACCTGGACTGCTCCCACGCGGACTCCGGCGTCTTCGGCCTGACGCCCGACAACGAGGCCGAGTTCCACGCCTTCACGGCATGGCTCCGGCAGATCGGCCCGCAGATGGGGGAGGAGTGGCCGGCTGACGACGCCTGGGCGCTGGATGTGACCTTCGAGCAGGCGGCAAATGCCTTCCCGGGGATGCGCCAGGATGCCGCCGAGGGCGCGCAGCCGGGCTCGCCCGTGGCGGTGCAGCTGGTCGAGCGGGTGGCGCAGGCCGGCGAGCTCCCGATCGCCGAGGCGGTGGCGGGTCCAGGGGGAGGGATCCGGCTCACGGGCGAAGGCTGGATCTTCTGCGCGAGCCCCGACTGGCGGATGCTGAACCGGGACGGCACGCTGGCGTCCGCATGGTCTACGCCGGGCGTGGAGAAGGAGGTGGCCGAGCTGGTGGGGCTGCGCGTCGAGGAGGCCGCGGTCCAGAGCCGTCTGACGGCCGCCGACCCGGCGTTTCGACTCTCGGACGGCCGGTGGCTCGAGGTCTTTTCGGTCGATCCGCTCTTCCCCTGGTTCATGCGGCTGCCCGGGGGTGTCTTCAGCGGTGCCCCGACTGCGCCGGAGTGGGTATGAGCGAGGTGATCGGCCGGACGCCGCTGCACATACCCGGCTCTTCGTGAAGGGATCTCTCGACCATGGACGAGCGCGATTGGTGGTACCCCGAGGACTTCCCCTGGGACGGGGCGTTCGTCGTCCGCGATGTCCAGCGTAAACCCTGGTGGCCCTACCGGCCCGTCGACGGCGAGGTCGACGCCCTGTGGATGCTGGGCGAGGAAGGGACGCCGACGGGGCTGTTCGGGCGCCTCGTGGAGGGGTGGGGAGCGGGGCTGGACTGGTTCGTGGCGGGTACGAGCATATTCCGGTCAGAGGCGGAGCGCCCGAGCTGGACCGCGCAGTATCCGGGTCTGGGGATCGAGATGCTGGCGAGGATGACCTTCGAGCTCGAGTTCCCCTTCGACCAGCGCTACACGGAGTGGTGGCGGATCGACCCGAGAGCGCGAGACCTGTGCCCCCTCCTCCAGGACTCCTTGCGGCACC